>CBJMQH010000129.1:0-11618 GCA_966431825.1 uncultured Trinickia sp. | reverse complement strand
GCTTCCCTCGCCAGCATGGCAGCCGGCCTGCCGTGCAGCCCGGCAGGATTGGGCAGCGCGATGAAAGGCGAACGCAGCCATTCTCCGACCGATTCGGGATCCTCAGCGGCCGCTGCGCCAGCAGCCAGATGCAAGGTCATCAGCACGCTCCGTCCTGCCTCAACGGCATCCGACTTCTTGTCGATCGCCACGATGCATTCGCCGTTGAGTACGACGATCTCGGTCAGCAGGCTGGCCGCTTCTGCCGCCACGGCCCGGGCGTCGAACCGCAGCAAAGGCTGCCCCACGCGCACGGTCTCGCCTGCTTGGGCGAGCAGATGAAACCCTCTCCCCTCGAGCATCACCGTCTCGATCCCGACATGCACCATGATTTTCGCGCCCGACGCATGCTCGATGACAACAGCGTGGCGCGATGCATGCACTTCGATCAGTCGGCCGTCGAGCGGTGCGCAGACGACGTTCGAAGTCGGGTCGATGGCCAACCCGTCGCCGACCATTTTCTGCGAAAACGCGGGATCGGGAACCGCTTCGATCGGCACGATTCGGCCCGACAGCGGAGCGAAAACGATGATGAGCTCTGGTTGAATCGACATAGGTCACTCCTGGATCACGAAAAAAATACAGATGCGAACATGCGCCGGGCCGATCACCACCAGCTTTCCACCTGAACGCCGATCATGTTCGTCGAGCGCCGGCCGACCGACCAACTACCCCATGTGGGTCCTTGTGCATCGAGTGCAGCCTGATTCCACGAGACGTGCGTTGCATAGAAGCGCAACTCGGGCCGTGTCATCAGGTCCGGCCCCGTACTGAAGGCTAGCGCCGCCGTGTACTTGTTCAGCTTTTGCAGCGGTCCACCGTTGACGCGCAACGTTGTCCAGCCGCACTCCGAAAGCACCTTCACATAGCGCGCGACAGCATAGGAAAGACGTCCCCCGTACGACGTACCTGTCGTGCTTCCGCTATCGCGCTCGTCCTGTCCACGCTGATACTCGGCAATCAGTTGTCCTCCGAAGCGCCCCCGCTGCCAGCCCAGCGAATCGATCAGACGCACGCTGCGCGTTCCGCTCGTGTTCTCTAAAGCGCCAAACCCGGTCTCGAGCGATGCATAGCCCGTGCTGCCTTGCAGCCAGACGCTGTTCGACAGACCCGGTAGAACGAAGTCCAACTGGTCGTACTTGAACGTCAGTGCGCTGCCGCTCCTGCCCCCCGGGAAATTCCCGCGCATCAGTTCCCCGATCACGCGCAGCTTGCCTCCCGTCGTCACCGGTATGTCATAGACGTCGACGTTCAACCGTGTGGCGTCTTCGCGGTTTTCGGTCGGGCTGAATCGTTGCTGACTGCGAAACACGCTGACGCCGAGCTTCGTCGTTTCACCGAGCGGTATATCGTGCGCACCGATGCCGGGATCGATCGTCGGGCCGCCCACGCTGTAGAAAAAGTGATCGACGATATGCACGTCCTCACGTTCGATATAACGCTTCCCGATCCAGAACTCCGTAGTCGGCGAAAACCGATAGCCGCGTGTCGTAACGTAGGCTTCCTTTGCGACGTACATGCCTCTGCCACGCAGATCGCGGAAATTCGCTCGATCATTCCAATAGGTCGCCGTATAGGCCGCCGCCCAGGTGATGCCGCCGTCGAAGTGAAACGTCTTCTTCAAGCCGAGCTCGACATACGTATCGCCCTCATTGCCAAGGCGAAACTCTTCCGCGCCATTCCCGAGGGCATATTTGTTGACGCCGCCGGTGTCGGTCTCATGCTCCGAAACGACACCTGCCCGAACGTAACCACCGAATTCGAAGCCGTCTCCAAGGTCCATTGCTACAGCGCTCGCGCACGGGCAAACGCAAGCCGCCGTGGCGAGCATCGCGCTCCACGATTTCATATTTGTCTCCTGATTTGATATGTGCGTCTTGGTTATTTTTAGTAGTACCTACAATTACGGGACACTGCTTCCAAGCCCCCACAAGCGAATGCCATGGAGTCGAAGAGGATGCATTGCCGCAAAGCGCGCTTCTTGGGGAAGCAACACCGGATAGCAGCGGGTTGAGAACACTTCTTCACCGTCGTTTACGAAAATCTCCACCGAACTGCGATCGACGAAGACTTGGAGCCGCCAGACACCGTCGACCAATTCGCATTCGCTCTGCTCTCCGAGCTGTCCGGCTGCCGGGCAATGGCGGACAAGCGTAAGCGTTTGGCGTTCGCCATCGCGAATCAGGCGCAGCGTCTGCCCGGCGCCCTCAAACAGGTGAAGGACCCAGGTCGCAACGCTGCTGGCTTCGAGCGAGACATCGAGTTCCCATGCATCGCCGGGTGGGACCGGCAACGCGAGACCGTCGTGCACGTCGAGCGCCGCATCCGGCAAGACGATCGCCGTTTCGCGCAACATCGCGAGCTCGCGCAGGGGTCGCTGGCGCAGTTGCCCCTGCTCGAGGCTGAGCTCGCGCGGCATCGTGAGGCAATGGGTCCACCCGGAATCGACCGTCGGGGTCTGCGGCTGCAGCGGCAGGCCCATCCAACCGATCATCAAGCGGCGTCCGTCGGGTGCCAGCAATGTTTGCGGCGCATAGAAATCGAACCCCCGATCGAGCGGGCGAAAGTCTCCGTGCACGAACGATGCATCGTTCAGATCGAGATCACCGATCATGTAGCCGGCCACGTCGGGGCGCCGTGTCGGGTCGTCGTCGGCACGTGTGAATTGCCGGCAGCAAATCATCACTGCTTTCCCGTCCAGACTGAAAAGGTCGGGGCACTCGACCATGTAACAGGCGTCGACCGGCGCCAGCAGTTCGCCCACGACATCCCAACTGAAAAGATCGGAGCTCTTCGCCAGTACGACGGTGCCCGCCAGATCCGACCCACGCTGCGCACCGATCGTGGCGTACCAGCTGTCGCCGTGCTGCCATACCTTCGGATCGCGAAAGTGCTGGGTATATCCCGGCACACCGCACATGACGGGCCCGTACTTCCGGAAATGCATGCCGTCGGCCGAAAGCGCGAGGCACTGAAAACTCCACCGGCCACCTTCGTTGTCACGGACGTTGCCCGTGTAAATCAAGGCCATCGTGTCGCCGAGATCGACTGCAGAGCCGGAATAGCAGCCGTGCGAGTCGTAGGCGGCATCGGGGGCGAGGGCAACCGGCAACGACTCCCAATTAACGAGGTCCGTGCTCCGCACGTGCGCCCAATGCTTATTCAGATGGGTGCAGCCGTCCGGATTCCATTGATAGAAAACGTGGTAGGCCCCTCGCCAGTAAATGAGCCCGTTAGGATCGTTGATCAGCCCCTGCGGCGGACATAGATGAAACGACTGCCGCCAGCGGTCGACCACGATGAGGGAGTCGTCTGCCTCATGCACCGGAGATCTCCCCATAGCGCACCTTGGCGCCCATGCTGCGCAGCCACGTACCGACGAAAGCGACCGAGAAGGCGAGCAGGCCGCCGACGAGATAGTCGATCAAGCCATCGGGGCGCACGATCGCGAGCCCGGGCAGCGCGGTCAGGCCGATACCGGTCATACCGACATTCGTTGCGACAACCCATGCGCCGCCGACGGCCCCGCCCAGCGCACCGAAGACGAACGGCCAGAAGAACCGCAGGTTCACGCCAAATATCGCGGCCTCGGTGATACCCATGAGGCACGACAGTGCGGCCGGCACAGCAACTTGCCGAATTTTCTCGTCGCGCGTGGTGAAGAACACGGCCAGCGCGGCACCACCTTGCGCCACGTTTGCCATCGACCAGATCGGCAGTAGGAAATTGACGCCGATCGCGGGATTCGCGAGAAGTCCCGCCTCAATGGCATGGAAGCTGTGATGAATTCCGGTGATGACGATGATCGAATACAGCCCACCGAACACCAAACCCGCGAGTGCGCCGCCGTGGTGATAGATCGTCTGCAATCCGAACGAAAGCCCGTCGCCGAGGATTCTTCCGAGCGGCGCAACGATAGTCAGCGCAATGGCCCCCGAAATCAGGAGCGTGAGGAACGGCGTGAAGATCAGATCGACGCCGTTCGGGACGATTCGTTTCACGCCACGCTCGATCCACGCCATCATCCACACTGCCAGCAGGATCGGCAACACGGTACCCTGGTAGCCAACCTTCGCCACCTGGAAACCGAAGATATTCCAATAGGCGTGGACACCGGTGCCGAGGGTCCATGCGTTCTGCAGATCGGGGTGAATCATGATGCCGGCAAGCGCGGCTGCAAGGAAAGGCGACACGCCGAAATCGCGCGCGCACGCGAAAGCGATGAGGATCGGCAGAAACACGAACGCCGTGCTGGCGAAGACGTTCAGAATTTGAAACACGGCGCTATTGCCTGCCACCCAACCCATGCTCTTGAGCATGCCGAGCAGCCCCATCAATAACCCCGACGCAACGATCACCGGAATGATCGGCACGAAGATGTTCGACAATGTCCGGGCGAGCCTTTGTGGCGCGCTTTGCCGGGCAGCGGCATCGTCCTTCAGCTCGTCCAAGGAAGCGCCGGCCGATGGCTCGAGCAACGGCACCAGTGCGTCATGCACTTTCGCCACGGTCCCTTGCCCAATCACGATCTGGATTTGGCCGGCGCTGGCGAAAGCCCCCTTGACGAGCGCGAGCGAGCCGATCGCCGCCAGGTCGACCTTCGATCCGTCCCGCACCACGAGACGCAATCGCGTCGCGCAATGGGAAAGCCTCACGATGTTGGCCACGCCGCCGAGCAGCGGTACGAGCCCCCTTGCAGTCTCGCTTTCGATCATCTCAGTCTCCATATTTATTCGATGTGGTATCGATACCATATGGTATCGATACCACATCGGTCGATTCGAACGCTCCCGCGATGGAGCGCACCCACCTACTCACTCCTTAGACGACGTGCCCGCTCCAGCCCAAACGCTCACGTGCTGCGCCTGAGCGAGAGCCGATAAGGCATGACGGTACGCTGGGGGTCGCCCCCGGCGTGGTCCAGCAAATTCAACATCAAACGCGCGGCTTCCGCACCCGTGCCTGCGTAGTCGTAGTGGACGGTCGACAGCGCCGGGCGCACCATGCGCGCGGTATCGCTGTCGCCCATCCCGGCCACCGCCATAACCCCCGGCACCTCGATACCGTGATCATGCAGACATGCCATGACGCCAATGGCCAACCGGTCGGTCACCGCGAGGATTGCCGTGCATCGTTTGTGGAGCGGCGCGCGCAGCAGCCGTTCGGCAGCCTCCTCTCCGGCTTCCGGCCGGAAACTCGCGCGCACCATCAAGGCGGGATCGACGGAAAGCCCTCTTGCCTCCAGCGCTTCGACATAGCCGGCGGTCCGCTCCCCGCCCACCTGAATGTCTTCCGCACTCACCGTCACCAGCCCCACCTTCGTGTGTCCTGCGTTCAGCAAATGTTCGGTCATCTGACGGGCCGCCGTGCGCTCATTTTGTATGACGCTCGTAATACCCCACTGACTCGCATCCTGCCCGATCATCACGATCGGCAAACCCGCCTCCCGTATCGCACTTGCCAGGTCGTCATCGACGGTGGTTGCCAAGTGCAGCACCCCTGCGACGCGCTGCCGGCGGAACAAGTCATAAGCCTCTCGCTCTTGTACCGCCGAGTTCTCGGTATTAGCAAGCAGCATCTGATAGCGCATCGGAGCGAGCGTGGACGAAATGCCGGCCACGACTTCGCTCGTGGTGTACGAGTTGATCTTCGGTATGATCACGCCGATCAACCCGGAGCGCTGCGACTTGAGCTGCTTTGCCAACTCCGATGGCGTATAGCGCGTTTCCAACATCACGCCTTCAATGCGCGCGCGTACCTCGGCTTTCACATAGCCCGAATTATTCAACACCCGGGACACCGTGGATGTCGACACGCCGGCAAGCATCGCAATATCGCGAATCGTCAGTTTTTTATCGGGCACCGTTACCATGTCGCTGACGATAGGAGATTCTCAGCGGTTTGTAAATAGAACGATTGGTCTTGAGACAACCGGCGGGGACGAAGGCCGCGTAGCTGCGACGACGTCCCCCCGGAAACCCCACGGTTCAACTGCCGCACCCCACGCGCCTACCCTCGCCCTGCCGTGCCCGCCGCGTCGCGAACACCGGCAACCGCGCTTCGATCCAACGCAGCAACTCGATCGGCGCCGACGCCAGCGGCCGGTCTGCCTTAACGACGAGCCGCGCATGCGCCCCCTCAAACAGCGGGTGCGCCACACTGACGGTCGTCAGCACGCCATGTTCGATTTCGCGGTGCGCCGCGAACGCGCCAATCAGCGTCACGAAATTCTCCGCAGCGACAAGCCGCTTCAACGCCGTCAACGAATTGGTGGTAACCGTCGCGCGAATCTCGATGTTCTCCGCCAGCTCCAGCATCCGCACGACATGGCCAATGCCGAACGTCGACGGCATCAATGCGAGCGGATAACCACGCAAGTCTTCGATCGTCGCCGCCCGCTTGCGCTTGGCCAGTGGGTGATCGCGACGCATCAGCAGCACGACCGGCTGCGCAGAGCTGGCCCGATAGGCAATCCCCTCGTGCGGCGGCGGATTGTACGCAAGCCCGATATGGGCACGGCTCTGTGCTACGGCGTCGAGGATCGCATCGACAGCAAGCGTCTCGACGCCGATTTGCAAAGACGGATAGCGCGCACAAAATGGCGCGAGCACATCGTCCACGAGCGTATCCGCAAAGCCCTCGCTGATCGCAAGGTCGATCCGGCCCGTCTGCAGCCCTTTGAGCGCGTGCAGCTGATCTTCGAGCTTTTCCTGTTGCGAGCGGTACCCCTGCCAGAACTCGATCAGGTGCGCTGCCGCTTCCGTCGGGCGTACGCCGCGCGGCTGGCGCTCGAAGAGCGTCGCCCCCACCTCCTCTTCCAATAGCCGGATCTGGCGCGTGATCACCGAAGGTGACGTATTGAGGTGGTCCGCCGCCCCGCGGATCGTGCCGTGCCGCACGACTTCGTGAAAGTACCGCAGACGCTGAAGGTTGATGTCTCGCATGGCTACCCGGGTGTCGCACGTTCATACGCTATCGGACGGCGCCCATTTTACGTTGCCTTCAGGGCAACGATCTGTGGATTTAGTTGCTGTTTGCAGCCACGGCCGCCGCTGCCACTATTCGATCACCGCGGCGCCGCGCCCCTGGGGCGTCAATGGCCGACCAACCCTGCGGGAGAAAACGTCATGTCCGATTCCGTGAATCAACGCCGCCGCTTGCTGCTCGGGTCGGCACTCGCCGGCGCAAGTCTGATGGATCTCGGGTTCGGCAGGCTCGCGCATGCACAACAGGTCAGCGACGTCTCGGGGCGCAAGACCGTCGCGGGCGGCGCGGCGTTGGGTTCGATCCGTCACGTCGATGCCGGGCCCCTGAATATCGGCTATGCGCAATCCGGCCCGGAAGACGGCCCCGCGGTGATCCTGCTGCACGGGTGGCCCTATGACATTCACGCGTTCGAGCAGGTCGCGCCGTTGCTCGCCTCGGCCGGCTACCGCGTGATCGTGCCTTATCTGCGCGGCTACGGGTCCACCCGTTTTCGCTCGAGCGACGCACCGCGCAACGCGCAGCAAGTCGTATTCGCACTCGATGTCGTGGCGTTGATGGACGCGCTCGGCATCGAGCACGCCGTGTTCGGCGGTTTCGATTGGGGCGCGCGAACCGCGGCGATCGTCGCGGCGCTGTGGCCGCAACGCTGCCAGGCACTGGTATCGGTGAGCGGCTATTTGATCGGCAGTCAGGCGGCGAACCATACGCCGCTTCCCCCGAAGGCAGAACTCGCGTGGTGGTATCAGTTCTACTTCGCTACTGAGCGCGGCGCGGCCGGCTACGCCGCCAATGTCGACGAGTTCAACCGGTTGATCTGGGAACTCGCATCGCCGTCGTGGCACTTCGATCAGGCCACGTTCGAGCGTTCCGCGGCATCGTTTCGCAATCCCGATCATGTGGCTATCGTCGTCCACAACTACCGGTGGCGGCTCGGGCTTGTACAGGGCGAGCCGCAATACGACGCACTCGAACAGCGCCTCGCGGCCGCACCGACCATTTCCGTGCCGACCATTACGCTCGAAGGCGATGCGAACGGTGCGCCGCACCCGCAACCGGCTGCCTATGCGAAGAAATTCACAGGCAAGTACCTGCACCGCAACGTGGCGGGCGGCATTGGACACAATTTGCCGCAGGAAGCACCGAAGGCCTTCGCCGACGCCATCGTCGACGTAACCCGGCTTTGAACGGCAGATAGGCGAACACTCAGACGCGCGAGACGAGCAACCGAATGCCGGCAACGCCGAACGCAACGGCAAGACATGCGTCCAGGGCGCGGCGCGTACGCAGATAGAACCGTCGCGCCGAAGCCATCGAGAACAACAGCGCATAGCCGCTGAAGACCGAGATGCCGATTGCCGCGCATCCGCCGACGAGTGCGCCGTGCGGCGTGCCCGTGCCGCTCGACGACAGCGCCACGATCGATACCCAGACGAGAACGGCTTTGGGATTCGTCAGGTGCAGCAGCGCGCCCCGCGTGTAGAGCCGCGTCAGCCGCTGTGGTGCGGCGGCTTGGAGCGGTACGGAAGCCGTGGGGGCGAGTGCCGTGCGCCCCGATTTGAAGGCCAACCAAAGCAGATAGAGGCCGCCGAACAGTTTTACCGCCACGAGCACCTGCGAATACCGCGTGAGCGCTGCGGAAACCCCAAGCGTGGCTATGGCCGCCCAGAACATCGAGCCCGAGATGACCCCCAGCGCAAATGCCAATGCGGCCTTGCGCCCTTCGTTCGCCGCAACCGACATGATCGCGAGATTGCTCGGACCCGGGCTCACGGTGCCCACAAAGTACGCCGTATAGGCAAGCAACAGATTGGCGGAGAAGACGGCGTTCACGGACATTCAGCACCTCGAAGCAATCGGGATTTTCATATTGTTGCGGTTCGGGCGGTACGCGCCATAGACAATTCGTCAGCAGCGTACCGGGCCACCTGAACGAGGGGCACCAGGCAAAGGCAGTCGAGCCCGGCAGCGCCGGATCAATCGCGCGCGTCGTCGTGAGTATCGGGCCCACGCATCGGCTCGCGCTGCGCCGCGGCCTTGTCTTCGGCCGCCTGCGCATGGGCGAGCATTGCATCGCCGATCTCCACGTTGCCGCGCGCGCGAAGCGCCATACCCGCGCCGCGAGTGTCGGCCGCCGCCTTGTTCTGCCCGAGCTTGCGTTTGCCCACGAGCCGCGTGATTTCAATCTCTACGCCGACAATCGCTTTCAACATGGCGTCGAGATAGTCCTTCGGCGCATCGGTCATTTTCCAAGGGTTCGGCAGGGCAGCTTCGTGTGTGCGCGTGAGTCGCCCGACTACCGCGCGCACGAACTTCTCGTCGTCGCGCACGGTGACGCGCCCGTGTGCATGAACCACGACGTAGTTCCATGTCGGCACCTGCCTATGCGCTTCGTGCTTGCTCGGGTACCAGTTCGGAGAAATGTATGCGTCACCGCCGCGGAAGATAACGAGCACTTCGTCGCCATCGGCCACTTCGCGCCAGACCGGATTCGCGCGTGCAACGTGCGCGATCAATCGACCGGGGGTGCCTTCGGGGCCATCCGTCAGCAGTTCGAACGGAAGATGGTTCGCATCGAGCCCGTTTTGGCCGTGCGTGATCAAGCTGCCGAACGGATGCGCCGCGATCAGCGCGTGTAGCACTTCCAGACGGGATTCGTCGAAATCGGCGGGTATGTACATGGCAAGTTCACGCGTGGGAGCGGATTGGATCGATGGCCGGAAACACGATTGTCGACGAGAACCGGTTTATCCTAAGGTGCCGCCTTGGACCATTTTTAGCATACCGGAATCCTGGCAGGAACGCCGTGCTTCATCGATATCCCATCACTCGGCACGTTCAGCAAAATCCTGTTCCCGTCGTCCCGCCTGGGCTATCTGGTCGTGCCGGACGATCTCGTCGACGCGTTCCGGCAGGTGCGGCGCGAGGAGGCACGCGGCGGACGCGAAAGCGCGCCTTTCCGCCGTGATGGCGCCATCTTGCCGATCGGCACGAAAGCACGCTTCCGACGCTCAACCGTCGTCTCAGGTATCAAAAGTCGCGATACTTCCTGAAACTTTTTATAGGTCGACACAGAGGTCGACACAGAGGTCGCCTCCGTGATCGCGCATTTGAAGGCAAGCGGCTTCACGAACATCCAGGTCTCGCCGGGCAACCGCACGATCACGGCCACCGGCAACGCCAACACGGTCCAGACGGCATTTCACGCGAGCCTGAAGCGTTTCAACTATGACGGGCGAGCCGTGTACGCGAACGATACGGGCGTGTCGGTGCCGGCCTCGCTCGCCACGACGGTGGATGCGGTGCTCGGGCTGCAGAACGCCATCCGACCGAGGCCCCTGTCCTACCGCGTCACCGACAACGCCGTCGTTCGCGGGCTCGACTCGACACGCAGCGATACGCCGCCGGCACAGGCGGCCCACAACGTGACCGACTTCGCTCACATCTACGGTGCGAGCCGGCTGCCTGCCGCCACCGGTACGGCGGTCGGCATCGTCACGTGGGGCGACGTAAGCCAGACCATCGCCGACCTCAAGACGTTCACGACGCAGGCCGGCTTGCCGACGGTCAATACGCTCGTCGTGCCGGGCGGCGTCGGCACGCTCGCCGACGACGGCAACCCCGCGGAATGGAATCTCGACAGCCAGACCATTGTCGCCACGTCGGGTGGCGTCAAACAGCTGATTTTCTATTCGGCCATCAACGGCGACAGCAATGACAGCGACCTGACCGAGGGCACGCTCGTCGAGGCGATGTACAAGGCCGTCACGGACAATGTTGCGAAGATCGTCAATGTCTCGCTGAGCCTCGACGAAACGGCCGAGAACGCGGCCGGCGTGCAAGCCGTGACCGACGAAATCTTCAAGCAGGCGGCTGTGCAAGGCCAGATCTTCTCGGTCGCGTCGGGCGATTCGGGCGTCTATCAGGCCTCCGATTCACCGTTCGGCACACCCGGCACGGTCGGTACGTTCGACGGCGCAACGGTTACGCCGACGATCGACCTGACGCAGTTCAGCGTGGCGTGGCCCGCGAACTCGCCGTATGTGGTGACCGTCGGCGGTACGACGCTCTCGACGATCGACAATACGAAGTGGGCAGGCGAAACCGTCTGGAACGATGGCTTGTTCTACGCCGATCTGAGCGGCGGCCAGCATGCCGACAACTACGTGCGCCTGCTGGCGACCGGTGGCGGCGTGAGCCGCTTCGAGCCGGCGCCCGCATGGCAAACGCTCGCGCTTGGCCGCACGGTGACCCAACGCGCGCTGCCGGACGTTGCATTCTCTGCGTCGCGCAAGTCCGGGGCGAAGATCATCGTGAACGGCAATGTCGAAGTCCATTCGGGCACGAGCCTCGCCTCGCCGATCTTCGTGGGCGGTTTCGCACGCGTCGAAACGGCCCACGGCAACGCGCTGGGCCTGCCGACACCGTGGCTTTACGGCAATCTGCTGCACCATCACTCGGCCGTACACGATGTGACGTCGGGCAATAACGGGTATCAGGGCCACGGCTATTCGGCAAGCCCAGGCTGGGACAACGCCACGGGCTTCGGCAGCCTGGATTTCGGCAAGCTCAGCAAAGTGCTCGAACCCGGTGCC
>CBJMQH010000128.1:0-11643 GCA_966431825.1 uncultured Trinickia sp. | reverse complement strand
GCATATTCTTTGACGGTACAAATAACAACGACGCGTCGGAGAATCATCGGCGGGACTCGATCAAGCGAGCTCATACCAACGTTGCGCGGCTTTTTAACGTCGCACGTGAAGATGCCAATGGTGGAATATTTAAGTTTTATATTCCCGGCGTCGGAACGCCGTTGCCAGATATTCGCGAGGAGACATACCTGCAGATGGGTAAGGCTATGGCGAAGGGGTTCAACGCGCGGTGCCTGCTAGGTTACGTGCGCGTGTTGAACGCCGTGTATGACGCTGTTTCGCCTGACAAGGCAGTGTCCCTCATTTCTATCGAAAAGGCAGCAGCGCTGTGTGACGCTGGCGCGAACGGCGACATGAGAGGGTTTGACGAGCCGATTCAGACGCTAGGAGTGACGCACAAGCTAGCGGTGGACGGCGACCACCCTCCGCGCACGATCAAGAAAATCTGGATCAACGTAATCGGCTTTTCCCGTGGGGCTGCGGGCGCGCGCGCATTCGTACATAAGCTCGTGAACGAATGGGCGCCTGGTGGGAACCTCGCCAAGAACTTCGCAGGAAAATACGCACTGCAATACCAAGTAAATTTTCTGGGGCTGTTCGATACGGTTGCATCCGTGGGGCCTCCCGACTCCACGCGTGCCACAGTCGACATTGGCGCATTCGATGGACACTTCGCTTTCGCGAACGATGGCGCCATGCGCATTCCCGAATCGGTCCGCTATTGCGTTCACGCATTCTCGATCCACGAGCAACGGATGAGTTTCCCGGTCGACTCGATCCGCGAAGTGGGCGGTGACTATCCAGACGGCATCCGCTACGAAATTGCCTACCCTGGCGTTCATTCGGATGTCGGTGGCGGCTATGCGCCGAACGAGCAGGGCAAGGGGAGAGATTCCAACGGGGGAGACGGCGGAAAGTTAAGTCAAATCCCATTGCACGACATGTACAGGTACGCGCTCAAGTACGGTGTCCCTCTGATAAAAGGCGACAAAATCCTCTCCCAAACGGACCGTGCAGCCGACTTCGCCCTCGCCCCCGAAACAATCGCGGCCTTCAACGCATGGTTGAAGACGGCGGGGCCGATTAGCAAGATGGAGGATGCGATCCGCCACGGCATGAGCGAGATGCTTGCCTGGCGCACGTTGCGCGCGCAGCCGGACACCCCGGACTACGTGACCAATCAGGAATTCTTCCGCCAAGCTCACGAAGACGGCATGACGCCTCGCAAGGTCGACTTGGCCTTGGAGAAAGCGAAAAAGACCGACCCCGAGCTTCAAGCGCTAAAAGCAAAACTCGCTCGTTTGCAGCAAGAAAAGTCCCAGGCATCTGGCACCCGCGAATACCCCGCCAATTTTCAGCGGATCATGGAACTCGACCGCGAGATCGCCGCAACGAAGCTGGAAATCGACCGTCGCACCGAGGTGTTGTGTGGCCAAGTCGGTCACCCGGACAGTACCGATGCTCCATCTGCACGCCCAGGCGAGGGCGTGTGGGAGGTCACGACCAACGACAAGAACGATCTGCGTCAGGGCGCAGAGGAGATGCGCCTTCTGCTCGGCTACCTCCACCCGGACGAACGCGAGACCAAATGGAAGGTCCACGTCACGGTTCGCACGAACCGCGGTCCGCGTGACTCCGCCCCGACGACGACAACCACCCTTTCGGTGCCGCACGAGCAGCCCGGAAGCGATACCCCGAAGGTCACGCTCGCCGAGAGCGGCGTCTTGCTTGCATCGACATGGAGCACGCTGTTCAGCCAATTCAGTTCATCGAATGACCTCGTTGCGGCGCCCGCGCCCGGCGTCGTCGGCTTCCTGAAAAAGCATGCCTCGCTAGAGGCAGCCAACCAGCTTCAAAAGGCCGTCGTCACACTGCTCGACGACTACGTCCACGATAGCCGCATCTGGTTCCGCATGCCCTGGTTCCACGAGTACGCGCCGGGCGGCTATGGTTGGCCGCGCGTGATGTTCGAGGGCGGCCAAAAGCGAATCGCGTATCTCGGGCTCACTCCGGAAACCGAACTGCTCGCAGTGGGCGATACGCGCCAGGCGGCGTGGGCCTGAAGCGAGCGGGGAAAGACAACACTATGCAGCAGCGTTCCCAGCTCTTTGGCCTGATCGACGGTGCGGCGAGTCCTGACAAGGTCGCACCCTTGCTGGAGCAATCCGGCACGCAATTCGTTTCGTTGTACGAGGGACTGCCCGAAGAAGCGCTCGGTCCGGCTTCGCTCTTCCTAGCCCGCATTGCCGACGTCGATGCGCCGTGGCTGAGCGAGCTGGACGCGATCGATCTCCATTCTCCGTGCCTGACGTTCATACGGAGTCCTGTCGGACTCCAGGATCTGGCCAGCCACCTGCGTGCGTTCCTGTTCGCCGGGATCGGCGACGGTATGACCGCGATGATCCGGTTTTTTGATCCGCGCAACACGGGCGCCGTGCTCGAAATGTGGGGCGAACAAATTCGCAACCTGTTCCTCGCGCCGATCGAGCGGCTGCAATATCGTGGTCGCCACGAGCAGTGGCACACGGTCGAGAACGAATCGCGGGACCTTGGCCGCATTTCACGCTCAGTCGTAATCGATCTGAGCCAACAGGACATCGACGCACTGATGGCGCACACCGAACCCGATGAGCTGATGGCCTCGTTGGCCGACCTCGGGCACATCGATGAGTCGCAGCCATACAGAAGTCGGTTCGTCGATTTCGAACCGCGTTACCGCCAGGCAATCGAGTGGGGATTCATCGAGCCCAAAGACCGGCTGAGCTTTTGCGACTACACATATCGATACGGGGTTGCGTTCGATCAGCACGCGAAGATTCGAAGCGCGCTGACGGCGCGTCGAGAAAAGGGCGCGTCGTTCGACGTAGCGATGGATCCCATTCCGAAATCCGTGTGGGACGAACTGAAGCGCCGAAGCGGCGGCTAGTAGCGGGCTGGCAAGACGAGGCAACACAACGGAAACGCACGGAAACAGCTATGCCACTCAAAATCATCGTGGTCGGCGACACCACTTCGCACGGCGGCCGGGTTATTACCGGTTCGGAAACGCACACCATTGGTGGTCGGCCAATCGCCAGGTTGAACGACCTCGTCGACTGCCCCGAAAAATATCCCGATGGTCGTCCGCACGGCGTAAACCCCATCATCGAAGCACATGCCACGTTCACAATCGGCAACCGGCGCGTGGCGATGCACGGTCATCGGACCGAATGCGGCTGCACGCTGATCGGAAGCGCGACTGCCGATGCAGGCGGCTAGTCACTTCCCCCGCTTCCCCCGAACCCGCCCGGTCGACTCCCGCACGATAAGCTCGGGCCCAGCGACAGTAACAACCGGTTGTTTGGGCGCACGCCCATCCAACATATCGAGCGCAAGCGAGATCGACCTCGCCGCGATCTGCGGAGTCGGAAAACGCACGGTCGTCAGCGCAGGCCGGAATTGATGAGCGAGCGCGATATCGGTGAGCCCGATGACCGAAAGATCGTCGGGCACCCTTCGCCCCAGATCGACAGCGGCTTGCATCGCGCCGATCGCCATCAGGTCGTTCGTGGCATACAAGGCGGTGAGCGCCGGCTTGTCCTGCAGCAACGCGGTAGCGGCCTCGTATCCACCTTCGATCGAATCTTGCGCCTCAGCGATAACGAGCGCTTTCTCCGGATGACCCTCTTCGACGAGCGCATGAGCGAACCCATCGAGCCGCAGCGTTTGCGGCCCGCCCGAGCCCTTGCCCACGAGCGCACCGAATTTGCGATGCCCGAGGTCGGACAAGTGCTTCGCCGCCAACGCACCCGCCATTGCAAAGTCCACCGTCACGCACGGCAACGCCAGCGTGGCCTTCACATGCTCCCACAGGCAAAGCACGACGGCCGCCCCTTTGCCCGCGATCTCGGTCAATTCGCTTTCGCTCAGATCCGTGTTCATGACGATGACCCCGGCCGCCAGGGTCCCGGCGATCTGCTCCAGGTACGCACGCGTGATGGCCGGATCGTCATCGGTATTGCAGACGAGCAGGAAATAGCCGCGCTTGCGCGCCTCACGCTCGGCGGCCAGCACGAACTCCGGATAAAACGGATTCGAGATATTCGAAAGCATCAGCGCGAGCGTCGAGGTACGCCCCTGAGCCAGCGCGCGCGCAGTCAGGTTCGGCCTATACCCCAACTCGCGTATCGCGGCCATCACGCGCTCGACGGTCTCGGGCTTCACCTTCTGCGGATTGCGCAGCACGTTCGATACGGTGGCACCCGTGACCCGCGCACGCTTGGCCACTTCGGCGAGCGTCACCATCGCGCGCCTCGCGCACACGTCGCACTGATTCGCATCGACGCGATGTTCATATCCTGGGACAACTCCTCGAAAAGTTGCAGCGCTGCGAACGGTAGGCTAAGTTTCGCCCCAACGCACCGCATGTGAGAGTCGACATGTTAAAGCCGAACAGGCCACTTGCACTACAAAAATTTAAGCGCTTAAATAGAGGGGCGGTAACTGCACCGCAACGCAAGGAGAGCCGGCGATGACCGCCATTTCGTTGTCCGATGTTTCGAAGCGCTATGGGCAGCATCCAAGCGTGCTGCGCAACGTGAACCTGGAAATCGCCGAGCATGAGTTCTGCGTTTTCCTGGGGCCGTCGGGTTGCGGCAAGTCCACGTTGCTGCGGATGATCGCGGGCCTCGAGGAGCTGACCACGGGCGAATTGCACATCGGCGGCGAGCGTATGAACGAAACGCCGCCGGCCGAGCGCGGCGTAGCCATGGTGTTCCAGAGCTACGCGCTGTTCCCGCACATGACCGTGTTCGAGAACATCGGCTTCGGTTTGCGTATCGCCGGCGTGCCGAAAGACGAGATTCGGCGGCGCGTCGTGGAAGCCGCGCGCATCCTCCAGCTCGACGGCCTGCTCGAGCGCAAACCGAAGGCCCTCTCGGGCGGACAACGGCAACGCGTGGCGATCGGTCGGGCCATCGTGCGTGAGCCGAAGGTGTTCCTCTTCGACGAACCGCTTTCGAACCTCGACGCGGCGCTGCGCGGCCAGACGCGCATTGAAATCGCACGTTTGCATGCGCGCTTCTCCAAGGCCAGCTCCGTTTATGTCACGCACGATCAGGTCGAAGCGATGACGTTGGCCGACAAGATCGTCTTGCTGCGTACGGGCGAGGACGTGGCCCGGCTTGGCAGCATCGCGCAGGTCGGCGCGCCGCTCGATCTCTACCATCGCCCCGCGAGCCTCTTCGTGGCCGGTTTCATCGGCTCGCCGCGAATGAACTTCCTGCCATGTACGGTAGGGTTGGTCCGCGCCGGCGAAATCGCACTTCGGCTCAACGAAACCGGCGAAGTGCTGACGCTGCGCGAGCGCACGGTATCGAAATCGCTCGAAGTGGGCGAACCGCTGACGCTCGGTATCCGGCCGGAACACCTGTCGCTCGTGCCGCCGACCGATGCAGCGGCGCATGCGCCTTCGATCGTTCGCACGCTCCTGCTCGTCGAGCAGCTCGGCGAGGCGTCCTATCTGCACCTGGAGCAGCCCGGCGGCACGCCGCTCGTCGCGAAGGCGGCCGGCACGTCGACGCTGCGTGCCGGCGATCGACAAACGCTCTATCTGCCCGAACATGCCTGTCATTTGTTCGATGCCGCCGGTGAAGCGATACCGACGGCCCATGAAGTACCGGTACTCGCATGACCGCGAGCGCCGTGCACCCTGCCAACACCCGTAGCACGTACAACACCAACTGAAGGAGACGGTCATGAAACTCAATCCACGCTCGTTCGCGCTCGCCTGTCTGAGCTTCGCGATGATCGGCGCGGCGTCTACGGCAATGGCGGGAACGTTGACCGTCAATGTCTCGGCGCGCGGCAACCAGCGCGCCACCTGGCAGAACGCATTCGATCAGTTCAAGAAGGCGAACCCCGACGTCGATCTCAAGGTCACCTACGTGGGTGAAGAGGCCTACAAGGTACAGATCTCGGGCTGGCTCGCGACGGATCCGCCCGATGTGCTCTCGTGGCACAACGGCGAGCGGATGGCCTATTTCGCGAAGCGCGGCTTGCTGGCCGACCTCTCCGGCGACTGGCAGAAAAATGGCTGGAACCAGAACTACGCGTCGGTCAAGCAATCGTCTACCTATGCCGGCAAGCAGTACAGCCTGCCGCTCGGTTACGACGCCTACGGCTTCTTCTATCGCAAGGACCTGTTCCAGAAGGCCGGCATCACGTCAGAGCCGACGAACTGGACCCAGTTCATGGAGGACTGCAAGAAGTTGAAGGCAGCGGGTATCGCCCCGATCGCAGTGCCTGCCCGTGATTCATGGACGCTTGCCGCCTGGTTCGATTACCTCGACCTGCGCATCAACGGCTATGCGTTCCATCAACAGCTGATGGCCGGCGACATCGCTTATACGGACCCGCGCGTGCGCAACGTCTACGTAGCCTGGAAGACGCTGATCGACAACAAGTACTTCATCGATAACGCTTTGTCGTACGACGTCGACTCTGTCAGCCCGCTGCTCGTGAACGGTCAGGCCGCGATGATGCTGATGGGTACGTTCTTCGCGGCCGGTTTGCCCACGGCGACGCGCAATGACATGGGTTACTTCCGCTTCCCCGTGATGGAAGCCTCGGTGCCGGTTGCCGAGGACGGCCCGGTCAACGTGTTGATCATGCCGGCGAAGGCGAAGAACAAGGCCGACGCCCGCCGTCTGCTCGCATTCATGGGCCAACCGGAAATCAACGGCGAGCTGGCGAAGGGCTGGGGCCAACTGCCGTCGAACAACAAGGCGCCCGAGCCGCAGGACCCGATTTCGAAGGTCGGTTTCCAGACGCTGTCGGGCACGACGGGCGGCATCGCGCAGTTCTATGACCGCGACATGACCAAGGAAATGGCCGACGAAGGCATGAAGGCCATGCAGCAGTTCTACTCGGATCCGGCGCAGCTCGATCAGATCCTCGTGCGTCTCGAAGCGACGCGCAAACGCATCTACAAGAAGTAACAAGCCGCGCGCCGAAGCGGCGCGCCGATCGGCGGCCGCTTTCCGGGGCGCGCGCAACAACGCGCCGCCCCTGACCCTGAGAACGCTTTGCTCATGTCGATGACCGTTACCCAAAGAGCGTTGCGGCGAGCGCCGCGGCCCGCCTCGCGCAAGCCGCTCGCGCTCGGACAGCGGCGCACGCGCGCCGCACTCCTGTTTCTGCTGCCCGGCTTCGTGCTGTTTGCGATCTTCGTTATCTATCCGATCGCCAGCAGCATCGCCCTCAGTTTCCACAACTGGGACGGCATGACGCCCAAGACGTTCGTCGGGCTCGACAACTATCGCGAGCTGATCGCGTCCGATACCTTCTATGTCGCGTTGAAGAACAACGTGATCTGGCTCGTACTGTTCCTGCTCGCGCCGCCGGTGGGGCTTGCATTGGCGCTGTACTTGAATCAGAACGTATTCGGCATCCGGCTCGTGAAGTCGCTCTTTTTCGCACCGTTCGTCCTGCCGGGTGTCGTGGTCGGACTCGTCTTCTCGTGGTTTTACGATCCGACGTTCGGTCTCCTGAAGATCATCGTCGGTCACGGCATTCCGGTGCTCGGCGACCCGCGTTACGTCACCTACGGCATCATCTTCGCCGCGCTGTGGCCGCAGATTCCGTTCTGCATGATCCTCTATCTGACGGGGCTCACGGGCATCAATAGCGAGATCATCGAGGCCGCCCGCATGGAAGGCGCACGCGGCTGGGCGCTGCTGTGGCACGTCATCCTGCCTCAACTACGACCCGCCACGTTCATGGCAGTCGTGTTGACCGTCATCGGCGCGCTGCGCAGCTTCGACCTGATTTCGGTGATGAGCGGCGGCGGCCCGTTCGACAGCTCCACCGTGCTCGCCTATTTCATGTACGACCAGGCGATCAAGTACTACCGCGAAGGCTATTCGGCCGCCATCGCCGTCGTGCTCTTCGCGATCATGCTCGTCTATATCACGTGGCAGCTGCGCCGCCTCGTGCGCGTCGAATCGTAAAGGAGTACCCCATGTATCCGATGCCCGTCCAGCGCTGGCGCCCGGTGCCGCGCCTCGTCTATCGGTTGTCCCTGCCCGTTGCACTCGTAGTTTGGCTCGTCCCGCTGCTCGCCGTGCTCGTCACGTCGATCCGTTCGAGCGACGAACTGTCCGCGGGCAACTATTGGGGCTGGCCCAAGCATTTCGCACTCCTCGAAAACTACGGCACGGCGCTCACGCAAACGCCGATGCTCCACTACTTCTGGAACAGCTGTCTCATCACGATACCGGCTGTGCTTGCGTCGATCTTTCTTGCCTCGATGGCGGGACACGCACTCGCGAACTATCGGTTTCGCGGCAGCGTCGTGCTGCTCGGCATCTTCGTCGCGGGCAATTTCGTACCGATCCAGATTCTCATGATCCCCGTACGCGAGTTGATGCTCGGGCTCAATCTCTACAACACGGTCTGGGCACTTGTGCTCTTTCACGCGGCGTTCCAAACAGGCTTTTGCACGCTGTTCCTGCGCAACTTCATCCGCGAGCTGCCCTATGAATTGATCGAAGCGGCGCGCATCGAGGGTGCCAGCGAATGGACGATCTATGCGCGCGTCGTGCTGCCGCTCGTGCGGCCGGCGTTGGCCGCGCTCGCGATCCTCGTGTTCACGTTTGTCTGGAACGACTACTTCTGGGCGCTGTGTCTGACCCAGGGCGATGATGCCGCGCCGATCACGGTCGGTGTGGCCGCGCTCAGAGGGCAATGGACGACGGCCTGGAACCTCGTTTCGGCAGGCTCGGTGCTGGCCGCGCTGCCTTCGGTCGTCATGTTCTTCGCCATGCAAAAGCACTTCGTCGCCGGGCTCACGTTCGGCGCGACGAAGGGATGACAGTGACCGTTTCAACGACCCAAGAACAAAGGAAAACAGCGATGCAGCTAGGCGTTTGCTATTACCCGGAACAATGGCCTGCCGACATCTGGGAAAGCGATGCGCGGCGGATGGCAGAGCTCGGCATCGCCTACGTGCGCATCGCCGAGTTCGCGTGGAGCCGGATGGAGCCCCTGCGCGGCCGTTACGATTGGGCGTGGCTCGATACGATCATCGATACGCTGGCGCGCCATGGGTTGAAGGTCGTCCTAGGTACGCCGACAGCGGCGCCGCCGAAGTGGCTCGTCGACCTGCACCCGGAAATCCTGCCCGTCGCGCGCGACGGCACGGTCATGCAATTCGGCTCGCGTCGGCACTACGACGTCTCGCACCTCCTCTACCGTGGTCATTGTGAACGGATCGTCGGAGAAATGGCGCGGCGCTACGGCAAACACCCGGCCGTCGTCGCCTGGCAGACCGACAACGAGCTCGGTTGCCACAATACGTTGCCGACGTACACCGAGGCGGCGTTGCGCAGCTTCCGGCGATGGCTCGCCGGCCGCTACGAGACGATCGACGCGCTGAACACCGCATGGGGGAATGTCTTCTGGAGCATGGAATACGGCAGCTTCGACGAAATCGAACTGCCGATGCACACGCCGACCGATCTAAACCCGGCCCATGTGCTGGACTACCGGCGCTTTCAGTCCGACGCGGCCGCGAGCTTTCATGGTCTGCAGGCCGAACTGATTCGGCGGTATTCCCCGGGGCGTGAGGTCCTGCACAACTTCATGGGCTTCTTCACGGCATTCGACCACTTTGCGTTTGCACGCACCGGGCTCGACGTGGCCGCGTGGGACAGCTATCCGGTGCCGCGCACGGAAGTGCTGCCGCTTCCCGAAGCCGATAAGCGGCGCTGGGCCCGCACGGGACACCCCGATGTTTCCGCCTTCAGCCATGATTTGTACCGCAGCATCGGCAAGGGCCGCATGTGGGTAATGGAGCAGCAAGCCGGGCCGGTCAACTGGGCGCCGTGGAACCCGGTACCGGTTCCGGGTATCGTACGGCTTTGGACTTGGGAAGCGTTCGCGCACGGCGCCGAGCTCGTATCGTATTTCCGCTGGCGCCAATGCCCGTTCGCGCAGGAGCAAATGCACTCCGGACTCAACACGCCTGACAACACGCTGTCGCAGGGCGGACAGGAAGTCGCGCAAGTCGGCGCCGAACTGCGCTCGCTCGCTTTGCCGGCAACGCAGTCGTGCACGCGATCGAGCGTGGCGCTGCTGTTCGACTACGAGGCGGACTGGATCATGCAGACGCAGCCGCACGGCGCTGACTTCGATTACCAGCAGGTCGCCTTCGAGTGGTATAGCGCACTGCGCGAGCTGGGCGTCGATGTCGATTTCGTGTCCCCGCATGCTGACCTCTCCGGCTACCCGCTCGTCGTTGCGCCGACGCTGCCCGTCCTGCCCGACAGCTTGATCGAGCAGATCGCACACTCGGATAGCCTTTGGCTGTTCGGCCCGCGTACCGGTTCCAAGACCGAATCGTTCTCGATTACGCCGCAGTTGCCGCCGGGCAAACTGCAGACGCTGTTGCCCGCGCGTATCGCCGAAGTCGAGTCGTTGCGGCCGTCGATGCAGCCGGCGATCCGATTCGACGGGGTGGAAGGCGTGGGTGTGCGGTGGCGCGATCGCGCCGAGCCCGGCAAGGCCACGGAAGTGCTGGCGCGCTTCGAAGACGGGGTGCCGGCGCTGCTGCGCCACGAGCGCGTCCTTTTGGCGACGGCCTGTTTCGACGCGCCCGTCCAGCGCGCGATCATGGCGCGGTGCGTGCGCGCGGCCGGCATCGACACGGGCATCGATGGCGCCCGTCTGCCCGAAGGATTGCGGCTGCGCACGCGCGGTCGTCTGCGATTCGCGATCAACTACGGCGACGAGCCGCTGTCCGTTCCGGCGCCGGCAGGGGCCAAGTTCGTACTGGGCGGACCGGTCGTCAACCCGATCGACGTGGCCGCCTGGGTGATGGACGACTGACTGTGCGCGCCCGGCTTGCTCGACTCGCCCGGATCGAGCGCCTTGCGCCGCTGGCGCTCGCCACGCTAATGCTCGGCGTGGCGCTCTCGTTCACTGCGCCCTACCTCTCGCTGTTCGGTATCGAAGAGGCGGCGATGTCGCCGCTGCGTCTGGGTATCTTCATGACGGCGGTCTCGGCGAGCGGCGTCTTCGCCAGCACCGTGGCCGGGCGCTGGTCCGATCGCCGCGGCCGTCATCGCTCGCCGCTGATCGGGTCGCTGATCGCGGCTGCGCTCGGCTATTTCGCGCTTTGCTTCGTGCGGGACTATTGGGCGCTCGTTGCGATCGGCGTTGCGTTGCTCGGAACGGGCGCTGCGTCGTTGTCGCAGGTGTTTGCGTTCGGGCGCACGGCGCTCGCCACGGGCAGTGCCGCGGACGACGATTTCTCGTCGGCCGCCCTGCGCACCCTGCTTTCTGCTGCATGGGTGTTCGGCCCCGCGTTGGGCGCCTTGATTCTCGCGCAGACTGCCTTCTTGGGATTGTTTGCTTTTGCGGCCGGCAGTTTCGCGCTGAGCGCCGTAATCGTCATGCGTATCCCCGAGCCCGCGCATGGCGGCCATTGCAGCAAGCAGGGCGAAATAGCCGACCCGGGCGACCTGGGCGACGACGCGGCGAGCCTTGCACCGGATAAAGCGCAGCGGGAGCCGCTGCCGCCCCTCCAGAGCGAACCGGCGCAAGCGCGACAGGCCTTGGCCGCCATCGTCCGCGCCTTGATTGCGCTAGGCTTGATCGGCCTGG
>CBJMQH010000127.1:0-11728 GCA_966431825.1 uncultured Trinickia sp. | reverse complement strand
GAGCACGAGCACGCGCGTGCGCGCATCGACGACCGGCGCAAACGATCGCTTGAAAGTCACGCCGCCCCGCCCATCGGCCCTGTCGCCGCAAGAGACCGCTTACCGCCAGCCGCCCCGGGATGGCCCGTATGCGAAGGCCGCGCCGGCCGTCCGCCCTTGTCATGGGGAATATGCGCGGGAACGCGGCACGAGCGCGCCGCACGAAGCTGCGCCAACCGCGCCCATAAAGCCGGCAACAGACACTCGGTCACCATGAGCGGCGCACCGTGCCGCACGAATACCGACCGCCGCGCAACGAGCCTGCGCGGCGAGCACCCCGCGATTTCACGCTGCGCAAGCTCAGCCAGCCGATGCCGCGGCGGCACCACCGTGCTCACCAACGCGGACCGCGTGACCGTGCTGTCGCTATAAAGCAGTTCGGCAAGCGGACGCGTCGAGAGCCGCCGCATCGCCTGCCAAACACTGCGGCTCGCAGCAAGCGGCGCAATACTGTGCGCCGCGACGAACGGCACGCCGTCCACCTCGAGCACGACTTCCCGCACCCAAACACGCGCACGAGGCGCGACACCGAGTGCGTGCGCCTCATCGCCCCACGCACAATCCACGGCTTCACGCGTCACGCGAACCCCCACACGGCCGAGCGTGCGCAGATGCGCCGTCAACGAGCCGCCGCGCGTCACCCAGTCCTTCTCGTCGAACGAGAACGACGGATGCGGCAACACACGCCAGGCGCCTGCCGCCGCATCGAACCGAATACGCGCCGCGTGCATCAGCGCGCGAGCAGCAGCGCGTTCGTGCGCTTCACGAAGCTCGCCGGATCCTCCAGCGCACCGCCCTCCGCGAGCAAAGCCTGATCGAACAGCAGATGGCACCAGTCGGCAAAATCACCGCGTTCGGCCGAAAGCGCCTTGACGAGCGCATGCTCGGGGTTCACCTCGAGGATCGGGTGAGAATCGGGCGCCTGCTGACCCGCAGCCTTCAACATGCGCTGCAGATAACCGGTCATGTCGCCCTCGTCCGCCACGAGACACGACGGCGAGTCGGTCAGACGGAACGTCAGCCGAACGTCCTTCGCCTTGTCCTTGAGGACGTCCTTCATCTTCTCGACGAGCGGCTTCATCGTCTCGCCGATCTCTTCGTGCTGCTTCTTCTCCTCGTCGTTGAACGCGTCCAGGTCGAGATCGCCACGGGCCACGCTCGCAAGCGGCTTGCCATCGAATTCGGTGAAGTAAGCAAGCGCCCACTCGTCGACGCGGTCGCTGAGCAGCAACACCTCGATCCCCTTCTTGCGGAACACTTCCAGGTGCGGACTATTCTTCGCCGCCTGCCAGGTGTCGGCGCTCACATAGTAGATCTTGGTCTGCTCGGGCTTCATGCGCGAAACGTAATCGGCCAGCGAGACCGTCTGCTCGGGCGAATCCGTGTGCGTCGACGCAAAACGCGCCAGTTTGGCAATGCGCTCACGGTTCCCGAAGTCTTCGCCAAGGCCCTCCTTGAAGACCTGACCGAACTCCTTCCAGAACGTCGTGTATTTCGCGCGGCCTTCGTCGGTCTCGGCGCCTGCCAGCTCTTCGAGCATCGACAGAACGCGCTTCGTCACGCCCTCGCGAATCGCCTTCACGTCGCGGCTTTCCTGCAGAATCTCGCGCGAGACATTGAGCGGCAGGTCGGCCGAATCGACCACACCTTTCACGAAACGCAGGTACGCAGGCAACAGCTGTTCGGCGTCGTCCATGATGAAGACACGCTTCACGTAGAGCTTCAGGCCGCTCTTGTGGTCGCGGTTCCACAGATCGAACGGCGCATGAGCCGGCACGTACAGCAGCTGCGTGTACTCGCTGCGCCCTTCGACACGGTTATGCGTCCACGCGAGCGGCGGCTCGTTGTCGTGCGCGATGTGCTGATAGAACTGCTGATACTGCTCTTCGTCGATCTCGTTCTTCGGCCGCGTCCACAGCGCGCTCGCCTGATTGACGGTCTCGTCCTCCTCCTTCTCGACCATCTCGCCCTTCTCGCTGTCCCACTCCTCCTTCTTCATGAGGATCGGCAACGCGATATGGTCGGAGTACTTACGAATGATCGACTTCAACCGGAAGGCGGACAGCAGCTCGTCCTCGCCCTCGCGCAGATGCAACGTGATCGACGTGCCACGCTGCGCGCGCTCGATCGTCTCGACCGAAAAGTCGCCCTCGCCCGCGCTGACCCAACGCACCCCCTCGGCCGCCGGCATACCGGCGCGGCGCGTCTCGACGGCGATCTTGTCGGCAACGATAAAGCCCGAATAGAAGCCCACACCGAACTGACCGATCAACGCGGCGTCTTTCTGCTGGTCGCCGGAGAGCTTCGAGAAAAATTCCTTCGTGCCCGATTTCGCAATCGTGCCGAGATGCGAAATGGCCTCGTCGCGGCTCATGCCGATGCCGTTGTCGTCGATCGTGATCGTGCGCGCCGACTTGTCGAACGACACGCGAATGCGCAGGTCCGGATCGTTCTCGAACAGCTCGCCGTTGGCGATCGCCTCGAAGCGCAGCTTGTCGGCCGCATCGGATGCGTTCGAAATCAGCTCGCGCAGAAAGATTTCCTTGTTGCTGTAGAGCGAGTGGATCATCAGCTGCAGCAGCTGCTTGACCTCAGCCTGAAAGCTCATGGTTTCTTGTGCCATGGTCTTCGATTCCCTTATTGAAGAATGAGGATGAACGCCGGCGTTCGGCCGGTTCTCGAACGCGCATGCAAGTGCGCACCGCGCGCACCTCGCGGTGGGCGGCGCGCTCAGCGAGCCCTCAGTTGGGGGCGAGGGCCGGCTCTTTCAAGAGCCGGCTCGTCCCATGCGCCGCCAAATAGTCGGACAGAAAGCCCGCCAGCGCCGCGTCGCCGCAGTTCGCAACGTTGAAACGCATCCAGGTGGTGGGCGATTGATGCGGCGAGAAAAGCCCGCCCGGGGCAAGCAAAAAGCCGGCCTCGACGCCGGCTGCGGTCAGTGCGTCGGCGTCGACACCGGCATCCGCCCACAGGAACATGCCCGCCGCAGGCATCGTGAACAGGGTGAAGCCGGCCGCTTCGAGCATCCGCGCGCACTTGTCGCGCACGCCGTCGAGCCGCGCGCGCAGCCGCTCGACGTGGCGCCGGTAATGCCCCTCGGTCAGCACCTTGTAGAGCACGCGCTCGTTCAGTTCGGGCGTCATCACGCCCACCAGCACCTTCTCTTCGGCGATCGCACGTGCAAGCTCGCGCTCGCACGCGACAAAACCGACGCGCAGATTCGACGTGAGCGTCTTGGAGAAACTGCCCAGATAGATGACACGCTTCAACTGGTCGAGACTCGTGAGCCGCGTCGCCGGATACGACGGCGGACACAGATCGCCATAAACATCGTCCTCGAGGATGACGAAGTCGTATTCCTCCGCGAGCCGCAGAATCCGAAACGCCTGCGCGGGCGAAAGCGATGTGCCGGTCGGGTTGTGCAACACCGAATTGATGACGAGCATGCGCGGTCGCCACGTCTTCACGAGGACCTCGAGCGCGTCGATGTCGGGCCCCGCCGGCGTATAGGGCATGCCGACCAGCCGCGCGCCCTGGGCAGCAAAGCGACTGAACATCTGGAACCATGCCGGATCGCCGACAATGACCGTATCGCCGGGCTTGACGTGCACGCGCGCGATCAGGTCGATGGCCTGCGTGATGCCGGAGACGAGCACGATCTGCTCGGGCTCCGCGCCGATTTCGATTTCCCCGAGCCGCGTCTGCAGTTGCTGGCGCAACGGCAGAAAACCGTGTGCCGTCCCGTTGCCGAGCCACTGTGTGCCGCGCTGGCGGCCGAGCGAACGCAAGGCGGCGGCCACGAGCTCGCCGTCGAGCCAGCGCGCCGGCAGGTAGCCGAGCCCTGGCCCCTTCTCGGGACTGCCGGTATGGAGCATGTTGCGCAGAAGCCACGCAACGTCGATGGTCGGGGCAACCGGCGGCTCGACGGCCGCCGGCCCGCGGTTCGGCGAGCGCCCCGGTCCCGCAACCGGGGTTGCGGCCGTGCGTTCGCGCACGTAAAAACCCGAGCCTCGCCGCGAATCGAGGTACCCCTGGGCGACAAGCCGCTCGTAGGCCTCGACGACCGTAAAGCGCGACACCCCCTTTTCTTCGGCAAGCTTGCGGATCGACGGCATCCGCATGCCGGCCCGGAACACCCGCTCCTCGATCCGGCGACGCCCCCACTGGACGAGCTGCTCCACGAGCGTGAGCGGCGAGGCACCGTGCGGCGCGGGAATGAGGTCGAGCGGTGCAGACATGGCGGCGTCCTGAAACTGTACCGAAAAGTATCGAGCCGATTGTACCGTTACTGTGCAGGTGTGGTCGATTACAGTGACTGAACGCTGCGCCTCCACCGCCCTGCTGTTTCGCTTCAACTTATCCTCAGTATGAACACCGCTTCCAAGCTTCAACTCGACCATCTGATCGTCGTCGCGCCGACACTCGAAGAAGGTGCTCGCTATGTCGCCGATACGCTCGGCATCGCTCCCGTCGAAGGCGGCGCGCACCACACGATGGGCACGCACAACCGGCTGCTCGGCCTTTGGGGCGGCGCTTACCTCGAAGTGATCGCCATCGATCCGCAAGGCGAGCGTGCCGAGACGGTGCCGCGCCGCTGGTTCGCGCTCGACGACGCCACGATGCAGGCCCGGCTCGCGAACGGACCCTTTCTCGCCCATTGGGCAGCGCGCGTACCAAGGCCCAAGGACCTGGCCCGTTGGCAGGCCCAATACCCGGAGCGGATTGCGCCCGTCATGCCGATGGCGCGCGGCGAGCTGACATGGCGGTTGACCGTGCCGGCGGACGGGGCCTTCCCGGCTTGGCAAGGCGCCGGCGACGGCGTGTTGCCGACGCTGATTCAGTGGGATACGGCGCGGCATCCGGGCGCACGGCTACCCGAGACGGGCCTTGCCCTGCGCGCGTTGAGGGGGCGTCATCCGCAGGCCACGCTGCTGCGCGAGCAATTGGCCTGGCTCGGTGCTGCCGACCTGATCGCCGTCGAGGAAACGACCGGCAAGCCGGCGCTCGTCGCCGAAATCGAAACGCCGAACGGCATCCGGCTGCTCGGTGCCGAGCCGCAGGCGCCCACGACGCCCGCCTCGACCAAAAAGCGGAACAAGCCGGGAGCCATGCCGCAATGAATACGCGTGAATCGAAAGGCATGCTGCTCGGCCTTGCCGGCGTGGTGATGTTCAGTCTGACGCTGCCGATGACCCATATCGTCGTGCAGACGTTCCATCCGCTGCTGAACGGGCTCGGACGCGCGCTCGTCGCCGCACTGCCGGCAGCCGCGTTGCTCGCATGGCGCCGCGAACGCCGGCCCACCCGCGCCCAGTTGCGCAGTCTGGCGATCGTCGCCCTCGGTGTGATCGTGGCGTTCCCGATCTTCTCGGCTTGGGCGATGAAGACGGTGCCGGCGTCGCACGGCGCCCTCGTCGGCGGCCTGCAGCCGCTCTTCGTGGCGCTTTACGCCACGTGGCTCTCGCGCGAGCGGCCATCGCCGGCGTTCTGGGCGAGTGCTGCGGCCGGCAGCGCGCTCGTTGTCTGCTACGCCCTGCAGGCAGGCGGCGGCGCGTTTGCCGCCGGCGACGCGCTGATGCTCGTCGCCGTCGGGATCGGCGCACTCGGCTATGCGGAAGGTGCCCGCCTCGCGCGCGAGATGGGCGGCTGGCAGGTCATCTGCTGGACGCTCGTCGTCGCGGCGCCTGTCATCGTGCTGCCGGTCGCGTGGCTCGCCTGGCAACACGTCCTGACGCACCCCGACCCCGTCCCCTTCAAGACCTGGCTCGCGTTCGGCTATGTCACGCTGTTCTCGCAGCTGATCGGCTTCTTCGCCTGGTATGCGGGCCTCGCCATGGGCGGCACCGCACGCGTCGGCCAGATCCAGCTGCTCCAGATCTTCTTCACGATGGCGTTCTCGGCGCTCTTCTTCGGCGAATCGGTCGCACCGTCGACCTGGCTCTTCGCGGCGGCCGTCATCGCCACCGTCGTGCTCGGGCGCAAAGCCACGGTGCACACCGCTGCAACAACACCGCCCGCAAGCCTCCGACTGGAGCGATAATCGACGTTTCGTCGTTCGGGCATGATCCGCCCCTTATTCCAAAACCTTCGATCCGAAGATCACCCACAAGGAGACAATTCATGGATCACAGCGACCTGCCGCATACCCAATGGCAACTCTCCGAGCGCGCGCGCAAGCTGACGAGCTCGGCCATCCGCGAGATCCTGAAGGTCACCGAACGGCCCGAAGTCATTTCGTTCGCAGGCGGCCTGCCGTCGCCGGCCACGTTCCCGGCGGAGCGCATGCGTGACGCCGCGACACGCGTATTGACCGATGCGCCGGGCGCAGCGCTGCAGTACAGCGCGACCGAAGGCTACCTGCCGCTGCGCGAATGGGTTGCGGCGCGCTATTCGAAAGACGGCGTGACGATCCGGCCGACGCAAGTGCTGATCACGACCGGTTCGCAGCAGGCGCTCGATCTGCTCGGCAAGGTGCTCATCGATCCCGACAGCCCCGTGCTCGTCGAAACGCCGACCTACCTCGGCGCGCTGCAGTCGTTTTCGATGTACGAGCCGCGTTACGTCCAGGTACCGACCGACGAGAACGGCCTGATTCCGGAAGGGCTCACGGCGGCACTGACGGCCGGCGCCCGCCTCTTGTACGCACAGCCGAACTTCCAGAACCCGACGGGCCGCCGTCTGCCGCTCGAGCGCCGTCGCGCGCTCGCGGCCTTTGCGGCGAAGAGTCCGTTCCCCGTCGTCGAAGACGATCCGTACGGCGCACTCGACTATGCGGGCGCGCCGCTGCCTACGCTGCTCTCGATGGCGCCCGACCACATCGTGCACTGCGGCTCGTTCTCCAAGGTGCTCGCGCCGGGCATGCGGCTCGGCTACATGATCGCGCCCGAAGAACTGCACTTCAAGCTCGTGCAGGCGAAGCAGGCCACCGATCTGCATACGCCGACCTTCACGCAGCGCCTCGTGCACGAAGTCGTGAAGGACGGCTTCCTCGACGAGCACATCCCGACGATCCGCTCGTTGTACCGCGACCAATGCGCGGCGATGCTTGCGGCGCTCGAACGCCATATGCCGGACGGTGTGAGCTGGAACCGGCCCGAAGGCGGCATGTTCCTCTGGGTGTCGCTGCCGGCGGGTATCGACACGATGCAGCTGCTCGAAGCGGCCGTCGCGCAAAACGTCGCGTTCGTGCCGGGTGCGCCGTTCTTCGCTCACGAGCCGGCGCGCAACACGCTGCGCCTGTCGTTCGTGACGGTCCCGCCCGCGCGCATCGACGAAGGCGTCGCCCGTCTCGCCGCGTTGATTCGCGAGCGGCTCTAACGCTACCCGGTGGCCTGCCGGCTGTCCGGCGGGCCGCCGACCGATTTCCCTACCCTTTCTTCGAGAACGACTATGACTCAATCGAACGTCCAGGAAAAATTGAAGGCACTCGGTATCGAACTGCCCGTGGCCGGTGCACCGGCTGCCGCATACGTGATGGCGGCACAGACCGGCAACACGGTCTTCCTCTCGGGTCATATCGCCAAGAAGGACGGCAAGCCCTGGGTCGGCAAGCTCGGCCACGACATGACGACCGAGGAAGGCAAGGCCGCCGCGCGTGCGATCGCCATCGATTTGATTGCCACGCTGAAAACGCACGTCGGCGACCTCGATCGCGTGAAGCGAATCGTCAAGGTCATGAGCCTCGTGAACTCCACGCCCGAATTCACCGAACAGCACCTCGTCACGAACGGGGCGTCCGAACTGTTCGTCGAAGTGTTCGGCGACGCCGGCAAACACGCACGCTCGGCATTCGGCGTGGCACAGATTCCGCTGGGTGCCTGTGTCGAAATCGAGCTGATCGCCGAAGTCGCGTAAAGCGCCTCGGAACGACAAAACCACACACGAAGGACCGACATGGCCCTGAACGAGGTTCGCTTCAAGCAAGTCGACGTGTTTTGCGGCCAGTCCTACCGCGGCAACCCGCTTGCCGTCATCTTCGATGCCGACGCGCTCGACGACACGTCGATGCAAGCCATCGCAAGATGGACGAACCTCTCGGAAACCGCGTTCCTTTGCAAGCCGACGGACCCGGCAGCCGATTATCGCGTGCGGATCTTCGAGCCCGCAGGCGAATTGCCGTTCGCGGGACACCCGACGCTCGGGACGGCGCACGCGTTCGTCGAGAACGGCGGCGTCCCGCGTACGGCCGGCCGGCTCGTCCAGCAATGCGGCGCCGGCCTCATCGAAATCCAAACGCGAGCCGGCGGCGTCCGGGCCTTTGCCGCGCCGACCGCCCGCTTCAGCCCGCTGCCTGTCGACGCCTACGGGGCACTTGCCGACGCGCTCGGAACACCCGTAATCGATTTCACCACGCCGCCGACGGCCATCGACAACGGCGTCCCATGGCTGCTCGTCAAAGTCGCATCGGCCGACGCGTGCCTTGCGCTCGCACCGGAGCCCACCGCGCTTGCGAAGGTCGTGCGTGCCTCCGGGATGAGCGGACTCGCCGTGTTCGGCGCGCACCCGGCCGACGGTCCGGCGACCTTCGAGATGCGTTGCATCGTCACGCCCGCCGGTGCCCCCCCTTATGAAGACCCCGTCACCGGCAGCGCCAACGCGGGTCTTGCCAGTCTCTTCGATCATCTCGGCGCACGGCCCGGTGCCGAGTACACCGTGCGACAAGGCACAGCGCTCGGCCGGAACGGCCGCGTGTTCGTCGAGTACGACGACGCGCATCCCGCGATCTGGATCGGCGGTGCAGCCACGACGACGATCGACGGCACGATTCGGCTCCCGTGAAGGCAGCCGGCCGACACATCCGCACAAAAATACACAAAACTGCGCGAACGCCGATGCAGGCAGGCGGTCGCAGGCCGCCCGGCCGGGTGTCCTAACCCAACGGACACGGTCGCGTGAGCGCTGCGGACCAGCGCTGCACGGGCGCGGCCGCCCGGCCGCAGCGCGCGGGCATTGTCCATGCGCAGCGCTCAAATAGTCGCATCGGACGGAACCATGCCCGCCGCGACAAACGTTTACCCGATTAACGGACGCTATCTTAATTCTGATCCATTCAGTAATATCCTCGATGAGGATTGCCCGCCGTGGAACAATCGGATAAGCCTCGTCTATTGACTTTGCATCATCGTGCCGATTGAATGCGCGGCACGCACCCGAGAACAACCCGATACGCTGACCGATCCTTGCGCACTGCGCTTGATAACCGTTCCCGATGAATTTCGCCCGGCTCCATTCCGCCCGTGAGACGCGTACCCGGCACACCGCTGCCCGATCGCGGCGGCGCGCCCTGATCGCGATCCCGGTCCTGGGCGTGCTCGTGCTCATCCTGCTGTGGACCGTCATCTCCGCGCGGCTGTCGGTCGAGCGCGAATCGACGTACCGCGAGGCGACCGCATCGGCGGCGATCCTGTCCGCCGCGCTGGAGCAGCACACGGTCAAGGCGATCCACCAGGTCGACCAGATCACCCGTTTCGTCAAGTACGAGTTCGAGAAGAACCCGGACCACTTCGATCTCGCCAGCACCGTCGAAAAGGGCGTCGTGCAAAGCGATACGCTCGTCCAGGTGGCCCTGATCGACGAACACGGCACGTTGATCGCGAGTACGGCCGAGCCGAATCCCGCGCGCATCGACCTGTCGGACCGGGAACACTTCAAGGTGCACGAGCACGAGAACGACGATCAGCTCTACATCAGCAAGCCTGTGCTCGGCCGCGTATCGCGCCAATGGACGCTGCAGATGACGCGCCGTCTGAACCACACTGACGGCTCGTTCGCCGGCGTGGTCGTCGTTTCTGAAGATCCGAGCTACTTCACGAGCGACTTTTACAACAATGCCGCCATCGGCAAGGACGGCGTCATCGCCGTCATCTCCGATATCGGCGCCGTGCTCGCGCGCCGGACCGGTGCCGGCCGATCGCAGTCAGGACAGTTTTCCGCCACGGGCAGCTATCCGATCTCGGAACACGTCTCGGGCACGATGATCGATCCGATCGATCACGTGAAGCGCATCGTCTCGTACCGGCACATCGACGGCTACCCGATGGGCGTGCTCGTCGGTCTTTCGGAAGCCGAAGAATTCGCCGACTACAACCACACGCGCAACGTCTACCTGCTGATGGCGGGCTTCATCTCGCTCGCGATGCTCGGATTCTTCGCCGTTGCCACGGGCTTGATCGGCAAGCTGCTCGGGCGGGAGCGCGAGATGACGCATCTCGTCGAATACGATTTGCTGACGGGGCTGCGCAACCGCTATTCGACGCTGCAAAGCCTGCGTCAGGACGTGAGCGATCCGGCCAATGTCGGCCGTCTCTCGCTGCTGTTCATCGATCTCGACAACTTCAAGACCGTCAACGACACGCTCGGCCATAATGCGGGCGACATCGTCCTGCAAATGACGGCCGCCCGGCTCGCCGATGCCGTCGACGGCGCAGGGACGCTGTCGCGTATCGGCGGCGACGAATTCGTCGTCGTGCTAAAAGACGCGGAAGTCGAGCAGCGCGCCGTCCACCTCGCCGAGTCGATCCGCAGCGAGTTCGAGCAACCGTTCGACGTCCGCGGCACGTCGTTCGTGCTGCATGCGAGCATCGGCATCGCGCTCTACTCGGTCGCGAGCGAAAGCGAAATCGATCTGCTCAAGAAGGCCGATCTCGCGATGTACAGCGCCAAAGACGCCGGCAAGAACTGCTATCAGTTCTACTCGCCGCATCTGTCCCATCGCGCCGACCACCTGATGCAATGGGAGCAGCAGCTGCGCGTGGCGCTGAGCGAGAACCAGCTGTTCCTCGTCTACCAGCCGAAGATCGATCTTGCCCGCCGCTGTATCACGGGCTTCGAAGCGCTCGTGCGCTGGAATCATCCCCAGCAGGGCGTCATCGCGGCGAGCGAGTTCATCCCCGTTGCCGAGTCCACCGGGCTCATCGTGCCGATCGGCGATTTCGTCATCAACACGGCTTGCAAGCAATTGGCTGCGTGGCAGCGCGACGGCTATGAATCGCTGTCGCTCGCGGTCAACATCTCGGCGGTCCAGTTCTGGCGTGGCGATCTGTACGAAACGGTATCGCGCGCGATCGAGGACACCGGAATCCCCGCGCACCGTCTGGAGCTCGAGATCACGGAAACGGCGATGATGGAGTACCCCGATCTCGTCTCCGAAAAGATCGTGGCGCTCAAGCGGCTCGGCGTCGGCATCGCACTCGACGATTTCGGCACCGGTTACTCGTCGCTGTCCTACCTCAATCGTTTTTCGGTCGACACGTTGAAAGTCGATCGTTCGTTCGTGCAGGCCATTCCAGCGGACCGCAGCGTCTGCGTGATGGTCTCCGCGATCGTCAATCTCGCGCGCTCCCTCGGGCTCACGGTCGTCGTCGAAGGCACCGAGACCGAGGAGCAGATCGCATGGCTGTCGGCGCTCGGCAACATCGAGGCGCAGGGCTACCTGTTCTCGCGACCGGTGCCGGTCGACGGCATTCCTGCACTGCTCGAGCGTTTCGGCGTTTGCGGTGCACGTGAACCGATGAGCGTGTACAACGCGGGCAAAAAAACTATCAGCGGACAGTCGGTCTAGCCGAAGGCGGTCGGCGCCGACAGCAAAAGCGGTCGTCGTCGACAGCGTTGCCGAGCTCGACGGGCTGTCGCCCGAGCGGCGGGCAGCCTCGGTGTAGTAGTTCGAGAACTGACGCTCGAGCACGCCGTA
>CBJMQH010000126.1:0-11730 GCA_966431825.1 uncultured Trinickia sp. | reverse complement strand
GCGTGCAGCGGCGGCAGCAGGTACTGCTCGTGCAGGTTTTCGAGGACACTCGGAATACCCGCCGACAAATCGTTATTGAGCAGGATCGAGCACGGATCGAAGTTCTTCAGCCCGAGCCGGCGCTGCGAACGCTCGAGCGGCTCCAGCACGATCTTCTGCCCGTCGGCGAGCGCGATCGTGACCGGCCCGTCGATATTTTCGTCGAGCGTGCCGAATCGCACGTTCAGGCCGGCCTGACGCATGATCATCGCGAGCCGCGCGACGTTCTCGAGATAGAACGCGTTGCGCGTATGCCGCTCGGGAATCACGAGCAGGTTCTTCGCGTCGGGGCAGATTTTCTCGATCGAAGCCATCGCCGCCTGGACGGCGAGCGGCAGCACCTCGTTCGGCAGGATATTGAACGCGCCCGGAAACAGGTTCGTATCGACCGGCGCGAGCTTGAAGCCCGCGTTGCGCAGATCGACCGAGCAGTAGAACGGGGGAGTGTGCTCCTGCCATTCAAGGCGGAACCAACGTTCGATCGCCGGCGTCGCATCGAGGATCTTCCGCTCGAGATCGAGCAGAGGACCGTTTAAGGCCGTAACTAGGTGCGGAACCATTGAGCACTCGCGACACAAGGGAGACAAAGATTGTAGAGCAATTGCCTGGCCGATTTGGGGATGGTCCGGCACTTCGCAAGGTCACTCGGCTACTGATTTTGGCTATCGGCGCGATAGCCGCCCGCCGCCCATAAAAAAGCCCGCCATGTAGGCGGGCCAAACTCGCTGCGCTTGACTACGGTTTCGCGTGTTGCTGCGTGTCTTTTTCGGTTTTCCGGCCCGGGCGCCCGATGACGCCCCGTTTTACCGCGTGAGCCGGGATGCCCGGGGTTACTCGACGTGCTCGCCGTGGAGCACCACGTCGAGACCTTCGCGCTCTTCTTCTTCGGCCACGCGCAGGCCGATCGTCACGTCGATGATCTTCAGCAGAACGAAGCTCAGCACGCCGCTGTAAATCAGCGTGGTCAGCACGCCCTTCGCTTGAAGGATCAGGCTGCCGTCGAAACCGCCGATGTCCTTGACCGCAAAGACGCCCGTGAGCAGCGCGCCGACGATACCGCCCACGCCGTGCACGCCGAAGCAGTCGAGCGAGTCGTCGTAGCCGAGCTTCGTCTTCAGCCACGTTGCCGACCAGAAGCAGACGACACCGGCGATGACGCCGATTGCGAGCGAACCGCCCACGCCGACGAAGCCCGATGCCGGCGTAATCGCGACGAGACCGGCCACGGCGCCCGATGCAATGCCGAGTGCCGAAGGCTTACCCTTCGTGAGCCATTCGGCGAACATCCAGCCGAGTGCTGCGCAGGCCGTCGCAACTTGCGTCGTAAGCATGGCGAAGCCGGCACGACCGTCCGCTGCCACTGCCGAACCGGCGTTGAAGCCGAACCAGCCCACCCACAGCATCGCAGCACCGATCAGCGTCAGCACGAGGTTGTGCGGGGCCATCGCTTCGCGGCCGTAGCCGACACGCTTGCCGAGCACGAGCGCACAGACGAGGCCTGCGATACCGGCGTTGATGTGGACGACCGTGCCGCCGGCGAAGTCGAGAATGCCGGCCGTGGCGAGCCAACCCGTCGGTTCCCAGACCATGTGGGCAACCGGCGAGTAGACGATGATCGACCACAGCGCCATGAACGCCAGCATCGCCGAGAACTTCATGCGGTCCGCAAACGCACCGGTGATCAGCGCCGGCGTGATGATCGCGAACGTCATCTGATAGACGAAGTAGACGGTTTCGGGAATCGTCAGCGCGAGGTGGCTGACGGTCAGCGTGGTCGCCTTATCGCCCTTGATGTAGTTCATGCCGGCGAGGAAAACGCGCGAGAAGCCGCCGATGAACGAGTTGCCGGGCGTGAACGCGAGGCTGTAGCCGATGACGGTCCAGAGCACGGTCACGACGCAGGTGATCGCGAAGCTCTGCATGATCGTCGCGAGCACGTTCTTCTTGCGGACCATGCCGCCGTAGAACAACGCGAGGCCCGGAATCGTCATGAACAGCACGAGTGCGGTCGAGGTCAGCATCCAGGCCGTATCGCCCGAACTGATCTTCGACGAATCGACGGAGATCGGAGCGGTCGGTGCTGCGGGTGCGCTCGCCGCGGCAGCGGCGGAGGCGTCGGCTGCGCCCGAGGCAGCGGCGGCGGGCGCGGCGGCCTGCGTACCCGAGGCGTCGGGTGCGGAGGCGGCTGCGGCAGCCGGGGCCGATGCGGCCGCCGGAGCGGACGCATCGTCTGCAAATGCGGTCCCGACGGCGCCCGCGAGCAGCGAGGCGGCCATCGCCAAGGACATCAGTAATTTGCGCATCTTTCGGTTTCCTCTTGTCGCTAACTCTTTGATTTACAGGGCGTCCGCGCCGGTCTCGCCGGTCCGGATACGAATCACCTGTTCGATCGGCGTGACGAAAATCTTCCCGTCACCAATCTTCCCCGTGCGGGCGGCCCGTTCGAGCGCCTCGATGGCCTGCTCGACGATGTCGTCCGATACTGCGGCTTCGATCTTTACCTTCGGCAGGAAATCGACGACGTATTCCGCGCCGCGATAAAGCTCGGTGTGCCCCTTCTGCCGACCGAAGCCTTTGACTTCGGTGACCGTGATCCCCGAGACGCCGATCGCCGACAACGCTTCGCGCGCCTCATCGAGCTTGAACGGCTTGATGATTGCGGTAATGAGCTTCATGAAAAATCCTCTTTTCGTTGCGAGTCCGTTGTTGCCCGCGCCGGAAGCAGCGCACGCCGGTTGAATACGTGGCGCCCCTGCCGAACCGTTCGCGCCGGTTGGTGCGGGCCAACCAGAGCAACTAGCGTGCCATCGCGTATTCCACGACCGCGTGCCGGCACGGGCGGCGCGGGCCGCATAGACTGTCCAATAGGCCAACGACGGGGGTGTTTGCTGGCGCTGTGCCCCGAGCGTTGCTAGAGTTCCGGGCATTGAACGCCAGGCGCTGCGCACCAACGGCGCTCATCGGTGCGCACGGCGCCCGTCAAGGCGCACCAACAGCGCGCACCAATGCGTCACCGCAGCGAATCGCACAAACAATGTGCACAGTTTTAGTGCAATCGAAGGGGAATCAAATGAAGCAACCGAACGACTTCTTCCAGGACTTCCAGTCGCGCATGAGCGACTTGCTGAAGCATTCGCCGGCCAAGGACGTCGAGCGCAATGTGAAGGCCATGCTGTCGCAGGGCTTTTCGAAGCTCGATCTGATCACGCGCGAGGAATTCGAAACGCAGACACAAGTGCTGCTGCGCACGCGTCAACGGCTCGAAGAGCTGGAGAAGCGGGTGGCCGAGCTCGAACAAAAGCTCGCGTCGACGCAGGCGCTTTGAGCCGCGGCGCTGCGCGTCTCACGTGTGCTCCGGCGTTTGGCCATTGCTACAGCAATCACACGCGTAGTCGCCCTGAGCTGAGTGCAATGGTTTAGGGTGTCCCGATCGTCGGATCGTTGCGTTTCGATCCGCCGTGAATCAGTTCGCAACATGGCATCGGATCGGTGAGCGGCTAATACTTGCCTTCAGCGATCGAACCGTGAATCGAACGCCGCGCTCGCCGCGAGGAGCCCCCATGTCGCTTGCCGTGGTGCGTTCGCGCGCGCCGGCCGCCGGCCGTGCGCCTGAAGTGACCGTCGAAGTCCATCTGGCCAACGGGCTGCCGTCTTTCTCGATCGTCGGACTGCCCGATCTCGAAGTGCGCGAAAGCCGCGAGCGCGTGCGCGCCGCCCTGCAGAATTGCGGCTTCGATTTCCCCGTCCGCCGCATCACCGTCAATCTCGCACCGGCCGATCTGCCGAAGGAATCCGGACGATTCGATCTGCCGATCGCGCTCGGCATCCTCGCCGCAAGCGGTCAGATTCCTGACGATTCGCTCGCGCACCGCGAGTTCGCCGGGGAACTGTCGCTGACCGGCGCGCTGCGTCCCATGCGCGGCGCATTCGCAATGGCGTGCGGAACCGCGCAAGCCGCCGCGCCGACGCATACGCCCGAGCTCTACTTGCCCGAAGCCAGTGCTTCGGAGGCCGCGCTCGTGCCCGGCGTCAATGTCTACGGCGCCCCCGACTTGCCTTCGCTCTGTGCGCACTTGGCGCGTTCGCCCGACGCGCAGCTTTATCCTGTCACCGCCGCACCGCTCGAAACGTCCGCCGGCGCGCCGCTCGCCGACATGGCCGACGTCATCGGCCAACGCGCCGCCCGCCGCGCGCTCGAAGTCGCCGCGGCAGGCGGTCATCACGTCCTGATGGTCGGCCCGCCGGGCGCCGGGAAATCGATGCTGGCGGCTCGCCTGCCAAGCCTGCTGCCGCCGATGACGGACGAAGAAGCCTTGATGTCGGCGGCCCTGCGTTCATCGAGTGCGCTCGGCTTCTCGCACGCACAATGGCGGCGCCGGCCGTTCCGTGCCCCCCATCATTCGTCGAGCGCGGCGGCGCTCGTAGGCGGGCGCAATCCGCCGCAGCCGGGCGAGATCACGCTCGCGCACCTCGGCGTGCTGTTTCTCGACGAACTGCCCGAGTTCGACCGCCACGTGCTTGAAATGCTGCGCGAACCGCTCGAAGCCGGTCGCATCACGATTTCGCGCGCGGCACAACAGATCGATTTCCCCGCCGCCTGTCAGCTCGTGGCCGCGATGAACCCGTGCCCCTGCGGCTGGCGCGGCGACCCCGCCGGACGCTGCCGCTGCACGCCCGAAGCCGCGGCCAGATATCTGCGCAAGCTCTCGGGCCCCCTCGTCGACCGCATCGACATTCAACTCGAATTGCCGGCGCTTTCGCCGAGCGAGCTCTCAGCGCGCGTCGCAGAAGGCGGCGAGCCGAGCCACATCATCGCGCGACGCGTTGTCGCAGCCCGCAAGCGCCAACTCGCCCGTCAAGGGAAGACGAATCATGCATTGGGTGGGCGCGAAGTGGACGAGGTCTGCCAGCTCGACGCCGCCGGCCAAGCGTTGCTGCGCGAAGCAAGCGAACGCTTCGGCTGGTCGGCACGCGCGTACTACCGCGTCCTCAAGGTCGCGCGGTCGATCGCCGATCTGGACGGCGCGCGGATGCCGAGCGCCGCCCATCTTGCCGAAGCGATCCAGTACCGGCGGGCGCTGCCGATTTGACCCAAAAAAAACGACTGTCAAGACTTGACTTATTCACAGACGCACGCTCCCCCAATAAAGACGAGCGTTTCAAGCCCTCATCCCAACTTCGTCAATCAATCGCTTGATTTTTAAGACTTTTTTCCATATGACAGCGGTCATCGTGCACGGCGAAAAGCGCCATCCACCGTCAAGCCCCCCGCGCAACCGCTCAGTTCTCAACAAAGTTATCCACAGCCCCGTCGATACGAAAAAGCCTGCAAAATCCTACGATTAGCACCAGGAGCTAGCGCAAAACATCATCGTTGCGTGTCACGGTCCGGACAGCGAACGCGTACAGACCGTTCCCGCCACGTTAAAAAAGCTTGAACGACCCGAAAAACTGATCGAGCTGCTCGGGTGGCAAGTCCCCCCGAGCGACGACCGTCACTTCATAGATATGGGCACCCCGGGCGAGGATCCTCGCGCGGATCGTCCGGTGCTCGGCGCCCGCGTCGGTACGGGCCATGCCGCTCACGTCGAGCGATAACCCTGGCACCGAACCGCCGGTCGCAACAGGAATCGTCACTGACTGCACGGTGGCGGACGCGCCGACGTTGCGCGCCAGACCCGCTCGCAGATACTCGAGCACATGCTGCTGGGCGGCCGCGTCGGCCGTGGGCAGCGTCACAGTGCCCACGGCGAAGACGGCAACGCCAGCCTCGGCGATTCGCATCGCCATCGGCAACGGCCGGCCGTCGATTTCGACCGTGCGCTCGTCGAGCGTGGGCTTCGCAGGCAAGTCCACCGCGTAGCCATTCGTGCTATCGCTTACGGTTCGCCAGTCGTACGTGGGAGAGCAGGCGGCGAGTGCCATACAAACGGCGAGCGCGCCGGCGGCACGCCGCGAGGCGCGGCGCAGACCGAGCCGTGGGAAAGCACGCAGCGAGTCGCGTCTGGCCGCCGTGAGACGGCGGCCGCAAAACTGAGCCATACGAATATCCGAGTGAGAGTGAGCCCGCGTGGGCAACGCCACGCCGAATTATCGGCCAATCGGCGTCGTCGCTGCGCTCGGCGCCCGCTCCGGCACGGTCGCCGAGCGTGCCCATCGCAATGGACAACAACGCTCGCCGTTTCGCCGGCACGTAAGCGTTTGCGTGCGCGACGCACGGCGCAGGCCGATCAAGAAAGAGCAAAAGCCGCAAAGCATGTGCTTTTTTCGAAAGACGATGCGATCGCAGCGCTCTATTTTGCTTAAGCGTCAGGTCGACGCTGCAAACGAATGATTAAGGAAGTAAAAAACCTCATCCATCGGAGCATTTTCATCAAGCTTGATATGAGCGTTCATCCCAATATCGCCCTCGCGTATCACGACGCGACAAATTGCCTCCTGCGATTTTTCTGCCTTACTTACATCGACGGAAGAATTTAAGGATCCGATAACGCCCCGAAGATCACGCTTTCTCCAATGCAATCTATCAACGGCATTCAGTTATGAAAATCGAAACGAACCCTCGCTCGTCCCTGGTTGTCGGTTCGAGCAATGCGCGACCCGACGCCGCGGTCGCCACGCGATATCAGCCGGACGCCCTGGCCGTTCCCGTTTCGCCTGTGCTTGAGCGGACGCCCAACCTGGACGCAGGCGCGAAACCGCCTTCGATTCGCTCAAGCACAAGCGCGTCCGGAAGCGAAGCGCAAGACGATGGAAAAGCGACCTTGGAAGAGCCGATAGGCGTGCGTCTCGTTGGCGGCCAATTGGCATCGCCTGGCGCCACGACACAGCAGTCCGAGGAACAGGACGTCGAAGTTGCGCCTGAATCTCTGCTTGGGACACGCATTCGCGCCGTCAAGCAGCTGCTGGGCGACGAGGCCGACGAGCTCGACGACACGGCGTTGCTCGGTCTGGCCAACGATATCCACCAGAAGGCCCATGCGGTGCTGGTTGTCGATGGGCAGCGCAAGACCATCGACGAGGCACTCGATGGTGCGAGTCGGGATGATGTCGAAGCCATCAAATTGTCCCAAGCACTGTTTGCCGAAGAGGCGAGCATCTGGCTCGAGTGGAACGGCGTCAATCCCAGCCAGGTGCCGCCGACGAAGGCAGTGCAAGCCTACCGGGAGGTCTGGGATCTCGCCGCGAATCCGCCTTCGATGCCGACGTTCAAAAGCCGTGAAGAACTCGCCAAGGCGCACATCGAGACAAAACGTTTGCCGCGCGAAACGTGGCATCCGGTGGGGCACACCTCTGAGCTACAACCGGAAGTAACCGCACCCTCTCGTCTCGAGACGGAAGAAGAGCACATTTCAAGGATAGCGAACACCCAGGAAATCAAGCAGTCATACTTTAATCAATTTACGGAATACCGCAATTCCGACGCATTTAAAAGACTGCTGTCTTTCAAGGCCCTTGCTGACACTCAGTCGCTGGGACTGGGGTGGTGCGACTTGGAGACGGTCACAAAAAACATCCATGTAATCGACCGAATCGGGTGCTTCGATGGCGTCACGTCGCGTCACGCGCGTTGGGGCCAGCAGCTTCACGTCAAGACCTATCGCGACAACCCGGCCATTCTGGCCTACACACCCTCCGGGAAGTACCTTTTCATCGACGCCGACGGATCGAGCAGACTCATTGATCCTGCATCCATCAACAAGGGCGGCAAGCTATCGAGCAGCAAAATTTTGCGGGCCATCATCGAAACCGATCCGAAATTGAACGCCAAAGAGAGGACAGAATGGCTACGTGCGATCGATAAAGATCTCGGCGAAATCAGCATACAGACGAAAAGCAATTCAATCAACCTCAGAGGATTGATCGAGGCGAGCAACAAAAATGTTTTGGAAGATGCGTTCGACAAGTGGAAAGAGACGAATTACAACGCGACCGGCCTGTACGGCGTGGTACGCAATATGGTTCCGTTCTTTAAAACGATAGAAGACTCACGCAACGATAAGAACTTCGTTCTCAATTTTTCCGACATTGCCCTGGATGTGTTCGATCTTGCGGTCACGTTGGGGACTATCGCACTCTCCGCCGGGGTCGGGGGAGCCGTTATTGCCGGCAAAAATGCGCTGGTTGCAGGGGGCAAGATCGGGTCCGTCTTGAGGGCCGCGAAGGCCGCGGTTGCTCATATGAAGACGGCGTTCCAACTAAAAGCGTTTTTGAAGACCGCGGGGAAAGAGGCGGTTGATTTCATCGTCCCCGTTTTTTCGGCAGCGGATTTGGCAAAAGCCGGGATCAGGTTGAGCATCAAAGGCGTGACGGCCGCAGGAAGCGGACTGTCGGACGCTGCACGCCTGCTGCGGGGAAGGCTTGCTTCGAGCAGTGCCGATTTGACCCACGATGTTGTGTCCGCGGCGCGCAAAGTCAAGCTTAGCAACGGCCCGTCGCTCACTCGCTTCGCACTCCCGTCACGGCCTGACAATGTCCGGCTGCATGACAAGGGGCTCTGGATTTCGGAGTCCGGCTGGGACCAATACGTCAAAGTCGACGACGATTTCTATCGCGTAGTCAGAGATCACGCGACCGACACGAAGAGCCGGCCGATCTGGAAGATCCAAACTCCAGATGGCTCGGCAAACGGCGCTCTCAAGGCTGCACCGATCCGTGTCGAATTCAAAGATGGGAATTGGAAGATCGTCACCGATCGACCGGGCCTTTTCGGAAGCGATCGTCACTTCGAGAGCATAGACGTGACCTCGGTGAAACAAGACTTCGACACGCATGGTCTGACCGAAAGCAGCGTACCCGCAATAAGGAAATGTGTCGACGACATAAAGAGTGCCAACCAGGTCAAGCGACTAGAGCTTGATCAGGAGGTTGACGATCTGGCCCAATCGCTGGACCAGCTGGCGAGCGAATGCAAGGAACGCGATAACCTCAAGCGGGCAGGAAAAGCAGACGACGCACGAACAGCCGAGGCGACCATTAAAAATAGTTCTGCTCCAGGATTGATGGAAAAGCTCGTGAATGTGACTAAAAATATCAACGCAAAACTTGAGGCCATCGAAATTATTAAGCAGGGCGTAAAGGCTATTGTGGATAAAGCGTTCGATTCCGATGAATCCGACGGACAGATACTTCATCTCATGTCAGAAGCCGAGGCCAAGGACATCATGAAGAGCGGTCAGATCAGGCGGGGATTGACCACAGGAAAGGGCAAATCGTCCGAGCAACACAAATGGTTTTACACGAACCCGAAGGATGTCCCGGCTCCAACCAAGTCGACACCATACCGATTGGAAATCAATGCTCCGGAGAGCGCGATTAAGCAAATCCTTAAAAAAGCCAGCGACAAACGCGATGACGCCCTCGCCGCATTCCGGCATAAGCCGGGAGTGGTCAACGGTCCGTCGGGCCCGGAAGGAGCGCAGCCAGGGGCATTCGGCGTGCAGGCATACGGGCTGGCGGAGTTTTCGCGTCTGCTCGGCAAATTCAAGTGGAAGATTGTGAGCACAGAAGACCCCAAAATGGTCCTTGCCCAGTCAAAGCACTGAAAGTCCAAGGCGGCGCTCGCCCGCCGGCGGGAGAGCGTCTTCGGGCGGCTGTCTCGCCTTCAGAAAGAAACCGGATCGGCTCTGCGTTCTGCCTGCATGGCGGAATCTGAGCTGCCCACCGGACTCGGGCGCGGCGCCCACCCGTCGCTGCGATTGGCGGTAAAATAACGCGCGCCGCCATCGCGCGTTCGCTGCGCCTTCGAGATTGCCACCATGACCCAGACTCCCGCCTCCACCGTCCGCCGGTCCAGTCCGTTGCGCTACGTCGTTTTCGCCGTCGCGGCCGCCGCGATCGCCATCGCCGGCTATTTCGCCTTCGGCGGCACGCAGCGCGTGCCCGATGCAACGTTCACCCTACTCTCCGGCCAAAAGATGTCCACGGCCGACCTGAAGGGCAAGGTCTACCTCGTCAATTTCTGGGCGACCAGCTGCGAAACCTGCATCAAGGAAATGCCGCAGATGGTCGATACCTATAATCGGTTCAAGGGCCGCGGGCTGGAATTCGTGGCCGTTGCCATGAACTACGATGCGCCGATGTACGTCACGAACTACGCGCAAACGCGTCAGCTGCCGTTCAAGGTCGCCATGGACGACGGCAGCGCGGCCAAGCTGTTCGGCAACGTGCAACTGACGCCGACGACGTTCGTCGTCGACCGCAACGGCACGATCCTCAAGCGGTATGTCGGCGAGCCGCAGTTCGCGGAGCTCGATACGCTGCTGCAAAAGGCGCTGGGCGCCTGATCAATTTCGTGCGCCGGGCGCGTAGCGCCGAGGCACGCAACTCCGGGCGTGGCGGCCGAGCGCGCCCAGCCGGCCGGCGCGCCCCACACCTCAGCTGTTTTCCTTCGTCCCTTCGCTGCGCACAGCCAAGCCGTAACGCTTGATCTTTTCGTATAGCGTGGCCTTGCCGATCTGCAAGCGATCGGCCGCCGCCGCAACGGCGCCGCCGCAAGCCTCCAGCGCCTCGGCGATCGCCGCGCGCTCGAACCCCTCGACACGCTCCTTCAGCGAAAACGCGCTCTCGCCCGATGGTTCGTCGGCGCCGAGCGCAGCGGCATCCGCAATACCGAGCACGAAGCGATCGGCCGCGTTTCGCAGCTCGCGAACGTTGCCGGGCCAGTCTCGTTCGGTAAGCCGCGCCCGCTGCCGGTCGGTCAGCACCGGTGCCGGCCGGCTATAGCGCACGGCCGCGTCGAGCACGAAATGCTCGAACAGGGGCACGATGTCCTCGCGTCGCTCGACGAGCGGCGGCACATCGATCGTTACGACGTTGAGCCGGTAGAGCAAGTCGCGACGGAACGTGCCTGCTTCGACGTGCGCGAGCATGTCGCCCTTCGCCGCCGCAATCACACGGCAATCGACACGAATCGGCTGGTTCGAGCCAAGCCGCTCCAACACCCCTTCTTGCAGTACGCGCAACAGCTTCACCTGCAGCGGGAGCGGCATGCTTTCGATCTCGTCGAGAAACAGCGTCCCGCCCGACGCATGTTCGAGCTTGCCGATGCGGCGTTTCGCCGCGCCCGTGAAAGCCCCCGACTCATAGCCGAACATTTCCGATTCGAACATCGGCTCGGGCAGCGCGCCGCAATTGACGGCGACAAAAGGCTTCTCGCGTCGCGGCGAGCACTCGTGCAGGCTGCGCGCGATCAACTCCTTACCCGCGCCCGTATCGCCGTTGATCAAAACGGGCGCATCGGTCGGGCCGACATTCGCGATCAGCCGTCGCACCGCCTCGATCGCCGCGGAGCGCCCGATGATGCGCGGCGCCAGCGCATCGCGCCCGGCCAGCTCGCGGCGCAACGCGTCGTTCTCGAGCACGAGCCGGCGCCGTTCGAGCGCGCGACGCACCGTCTCGATCAGCCGCTCGGCAGCGAACGGTTTTTCGACGAAATCGTAAGCGCCGTCGCGCATGGCCTGCACCGCCATCGAGATGTCGCCGTGTCCTGTCACGAGAATGACCGGCACATCGGGCGCACGCTCGTGGCACTGCGCGAGCAGATCGAGCCCGCTTGCGCCGGGCAGGCGGATATCGCTGACGATCACGCCCGCGAACGCATCGCCCGAAGCGGGACTGAACGCGCTGCGCGCAGCTTCCACCGACGCGTATCCCGTCATGATGATCACCAGCAGCTCGGCATCAATTTCC
>CBJMQH010000125.1:0-11734 GCA_966431825.1 uncultured Trinickia sp. | reverse complement strand
CGCGAGCAGCGGCTCGTCGAACGCATTGCAGCCTATGCGGCACGCCCGGATATCGACGGTATCGTGATCACGCACGGGACCGACACGCTGGAAGAGACCGCTTATCTGCTGCATCTGACGGTGAAGACGGACAAGCCGGTCGTACTGACAGCCGCTATGCGGCCGTCGTCGGCGTTGTCGGCGGACGGGCCGCTGAACTTGTTGAATGCGGTCAGTGTGGCGGCCGCCGGTACGGCGCGCGGCCACGGTGTGCTCGTCGCCTTCAACAATCGCATCCACAGTGCACGCGACGTCGTCAAAACCAGCACCTACGCGGTCGATGCGTTTCAGTCGCCGGAGATCGGTGCGCTCGGGTGGGTTCAGGACGGTCGCGTCGAATTCGCACGCGGCGTCGTGCGGGCGCACACGCTCGCTGCGCCGTTCGCCGTTGGCGAGCGCTGGCCCGTCGTCGAAGTCGTGACGAGCTACGCAGGCGCTTCGCGCACGCTCGTCGATGCGCTGATCGCCGCTCGCGTGGAGGGCATCGTCGTGGCCGGCACCGGTAACGGCTCGATTCATGCGGACGTTCAGGCTGCGCTCGCCGATGCGGTGCGAGAGGGGATCGTCGTCGTGCGTGCTTCGCGCGTCGGCTCGGGGCATGTCATGCACAACGGTGCGGCGCCCGACGACGCGCTCGGCTTCGTGAGCGGCGGCTCGCTCAACCCGTTCAAGGCGCGCGTGCTGCTGATGCTGGCGCTGGCGAACGGCACGCGCGAACGCGCGGCGCTGCAGCAGCTGTTCGACACGTTCTGAGTGGTTTCCGACAGGCGGACACCCGACGACGGCGTCTGACCGACCAAGGTTTCCCCGTCGCCGCCGGGTGCCGCTCTCGGACCCCACATGTCGCCGCTCTCAGCCCGAAAGCGGCGTTTTTGCCTGCCTCGGCGGCGCTGTGGTTTGCACACGGTCGCCGCCTGAGCAAGGCGCCCCCTCAAGCGGCCAGCGCCGCGCTTGTCTGCTGCGGTGAGATTTCGAACCCGCCCATGAGCTCGAGCGCGCGGATCATGGCCGAGTGATCCCAGCTGCCGCCACCGTGCGCCGTGCAGACGGCGAACAGCTGCTGCGCGCTTGCCGTGTGCGGCAGGGCGATGCCGAGCTTGCGTGCGTTGTCGAGCGCGACGTTCAGGTCCTTGCGATGAAGGTCGATCCGAAAACCCGGATCGAACGTCCGCTTCGTCATGCGTTCGCCGTGCAGCTCGAGAATCCGGGACGCGGCGAATCCGCCCATCAAGGCTTGGCGTACGCGCTCGGGATCGGCGCCGGAGCGTGCCGCGAACAGCAGCGCCTCGGCTACGGCTTCGATATTCAGCGCGACGATGATCTGGTTGGCGACCTTGCAAGTCTGGCCCGCGCCGTGGTCGCCGACGAGCGTGATGTTTTTGCCCATCAGCGCGAACAGCGGACGTGCCCGGTCGAACGCCGCTTCGGGGCCGCCCACCATGATCGTCAACGTCGCGTCGCGTGCGCCGACTTCGCCGCCCGAAACGGGCGCATCGAGATAGTCGCAGCCGAGCGCGTTGACGCGCTCCGCGAATTGCCGCGTTTCCAGCGGCGAAATCGAACTCATGTCGATGAACAGCTTGCCGGCGGTGAGCCCCTTGGCCACGCCGTCGTCGGCGAACAGCACGTTGGCCACGTCCGGCGTGTCGGGGACCATCGCGATCACGATCTCGGCTGCCTTCGCGACTGCGGTCGAGTTTGCGGCGACGGTTGCGCGCTCGCGCAGGTCCTCGGGTATCGGGTAGGCGCCGTTGACGACGAGCGTGTGGCCGCCTTTGAGGAGGTTGCGCGCCATGTGTGCGCCCATGATGCCGAGGCCGATGAAACCGATCTTTGCCATGCCAGTGCTTCCGTTCGTGGTCCGTATCGTCAGAAATGAATGGGTTACGCATTTGCGTGCAAGGCGAGGTGCGCCACGCGTTCGATCCAGTCGAGGCCTTCCTCCGTCGTTGCGAGCGGCTTGTACTCGCAGCCGACGTAGCCCGCGTATCCGAGCCGGTCGAGCAGGGCGAACAGGAACGCGTAGTTGATCTCTCCGGTGCCGGGCTCGTGCCGTCCCGGGTTGTCCGCGAGCTGGATGTGGCCGATGCGCGGGAGGTTGGCCGCGATCGTCGCGGCGAGTTCGCCCTCCATCCGCTGCATGTGATAGATGTCGTATTGCAGATGCAGGTTGTCCGAGCCGACTGCATCGATGAGGGCGAGCGCGTCTTTCGAGCGATTGAGCGCAAAGCCTGGGATGTCGAAGCTGTTGCACGGCTCGACGAGCAGCCTGATACCGGCCGCTTCGAGCGCCGCTGCGGCGAACCGCAGGTTCTCGACGAGCGTTGTGTCGACGCGATCGCGATCGAGGCCGGCCGTCGGAATGCCGGCGAGGCAGTTCAACTGCGGCACGCGCAGCGCTTTCGCATATTCGATCGCGAGGCCGATGCCGTCCTGAAACTCGCCGACGCGATCGGGCAGGCATGCGATGCCGCGCTCTCCGGCTTCCCAGTTGCCGGCGGGCAGGTTGTGCAGGACGAGCCGCAGCCGATGCGTTTCGAGCGCGTCGGCGAGGACCGGCGCAGGGTACGGATAGGGAAACAGAAACTCGACGGCCTCGAAGCCGGCGCGTGCGGCTGCCGCAAAGCGTTCGCGGAACGGTACTTCGTTGAACAGCATCGTCAGGTTTGCAGCGATCTTGGGCATGGTCTTCTCCTGGGCCGGTGCAAAAGCGTCTTATTGCGCGAACGACACGGCCGTCGGGGCGTCTTCGCGGGATAGCGCAAGGGGCTCGAACTCGTTGATCGCATCGATCTCGGCACCCATGGCGATGTTCGTGACGCGCTCGAGGATCACCTCCACGACGACGGGTACGTTGAACTCGCCCATCATCGATTGGGCTTGCCGCAGCGCCGGCGCGATGTCTTCGGCGCGCGTGACGCGCAGCGCCTTGCAGCCGAGCCCCTGTGCGACGGCGACGTGATCGACGCCGTAGCCTTGGCCTTCCGGCGCGTTGATGTTGTCGAACGCGAGTTGCACGCAGTAGTCCATGTCGAACGCACGTTGCGCCTGCCGGATGAGGCCGAGGTACGCGTTGTTCACGACGACGTGCACGTAAGGCAGCTTGAATTGCGCGCCTACGGCGAGCTCTTCGATCATGAACTGGAAGTCGTAGTCGCCCGAGATCGCGACAATGGGCCGTTGCGGATCGGCCGCGCGGACACCGAGCGCCGCCGGGATCGTCCATCCGAGCGGCCCCGCCTGGCCGCAGTTGATCCAGTTGCGTGCGCGATAGACGTGCAGGAACTGCGCCGCCGCAATTTGCGAGAGACCGATCGTACTGACGTAACAGGTATCGCGTCCGAAGACTTTGTTCATTTCCTCGTAGACGCGTTGCGGCTTGATCGGCGCTTCGTCGAAATGCGTCTTGCGATGCATCGTTCGCTTGCGCGCCTGACACGACGCGACCCACGCGGTCCTGTCCTTGACCTTGCCGGCCGCTTTCCACTCGCGAGCCACGTCGACGAAGAGCCCGAGGGCGGCACGGGCGTCGGAGACGATGCCGAGGTCTGGGCCGAATACACGCCCGATCTGCGTCGGTTCGATGTCGACATGGACGAACTTGCGCCCCTTCGTGTAGACATCGATGCTGCCCGTATGGCGATTGGCCCAGCGGTTGCCGATGCCGAGGACAAAGTCGGATTCAAGCAGCGTGGCATTGCCGTACCGATGGGACGTCTGCAAACCGACCATGCCGGCCATGAGCGGGTGATCGTCGGGAATGGCGCCCCACGCCATCAGCGTCGGAATCACCGGGACGCCGACGAGCTCGGCGAAGGCGACAAGCAGATCCTCGGCGCCGGCATTGAGGACCCCGCCGCCTGAGACGATCAGCGGGCGCTCGGCCGCATCGAGCATCGCGAGCGCCGCTTCGATCTGCTTGCGCGTGGCTTGCGGCTTGTAGACAGGCAGCGGTTCGTAGGTGTCGATGTCGAATTCGATTTCGGCGAGCTGGACGTCGATGGGCAGGTCGATCAGCACCGGTCCCGGGCGGCCCGAGCGCATCAGATGGAAGGCCTGTTGGAACGTGCGCGGCACGAGCGCCGGCTCGCGCACGGTGAAGGCCCACTTCGTGACCGGCTTCGCGATCGACTCGATGTCGACGGCCTGAAAGTCTTCCTTGTAGAGCCGGGCACGCGGCGCCTGACCCGTGATCGCGAGAATCGGAATCGAATCTGCGCTCGCCGAGTAGAGGCCTGTGATCATATCGGTGCCGGCGGGGCCCGACGTGCCGATGCAGACGCCGATATTGCCGGGCGCGGCCCGCGTGTAGCCCTCGGCCCTGTGCGATGCCGCTTCGACATGGCGCGCAAGGACGTGACTGATGCTGCCCGCGCTGCGCAACGCAGAATAGAACGGGTTGATGGCCGCGCCCGGCACGCCGAACGCGGTATCGATGCCCTCTCTTTCGAGCACGAGTACGGCGGCATCGACGGCTCTCATCTTGGGCATGAATGTCTCCTGTGAGTCGGTGCGTGAAAACGTGTCAGAGCCACTGTAGAGTTCTACAAAAGGTTTGATAAGATCGATCGATGTCGCTTGTTTCGAAACAATAAGTATCGAATGAGGCAAGGCGACACCCACGATGCCCGTAGAGGAGGGATGCAGCGTCAATGGATCGCTTCAAGCAAATCGAAACGTTCGTGCGCGTGGCCGACGCAGGCAGCCTCGCGGCGGCCGCGCTGGAGGAGGGCGTGTCGCCGGTGATCCTCGGGCGGCGGATCGATGCGCTCGAAAAACGGCTCGGTACGAAATTGATGTACCGATCGACGCGGCGGCTCGTCATCAGCGAGGAGGGCGCGGCGTTTCTCGAGCGCTGTCGTGGTCTGCTGGCCGAGTGGGAGCAAGCCGAAAACGAGCTTGCGGCCGGGTTGCGCTCGGTCAGCGGGCATCTGATCGTCTCGGCGCCGGCTGCGTTCGGCCGGAAGCATGTCGCGCCTCACGCGCCCCGGTTTCTCGCCGACAAGCCGGGTTTGCAGATGTCGTTCAACCTGACGGACCGCGTCGTCGATCTCGTGCGCGAAGGGTATGATTTGTCGATCCGTATCGGGGGCGCGGTCGACCCGAATTTCGTTGCGGTGAAGCTTGCCTCGAACCGTCGCGTCGTCTGCGGCACGCCGGGCTATTTCGCGAAGCATGGCCGGCCGCGCACGCTCGAGGATCTGCTCGCGCACAACTGTCTCGCGTTCAATTTGCAGGGCGGGCAAAATCGCGGGTGGTACTTCAGCCGGCACGGCAAGCGCGTGACGATGCGCGTGACGGGATCGCTCGATTGCAACGACGGCGAATTGCTGCATCGCTGGGTGACGGAAGGCCTCGGGCTCGGGTGGCGCTCGACCTGGGAAATAGCGGGCCAGCTCGCGCGCGGCGAGCTCGAAACCGTGCTCGACGACTTTGCACTGCCGAACTACGACATTCTTGCCGTCTACCCGCAGCAGCGCTATGTGCCGGCGCGCGTGCGCTACTTCATCGACTATCTGAAAGCGGTGTACGCCGAACCCGGCTACTGGGGCGGCGTGTTATAGGCAATTGAAAGGGGTAGGCCATCGAAAGAAGCCGGCGGGCGCGAACCGCCGCGACTCGACAGCGAGGCGCGGCGGCTGTGCCGACAGCGGCAACGCCGCTGCCCGTCCGGGCACGTATTGCGATTCCGAGTGCGGCCGACTGCATCTTCACTTCGCGTTCCTGCCTGCCGTCACGGTGACGGCAGCGGGCTTCGCGCAGCGGTGCTTAGATCGGCGGCGCTTGCAGCGGTTGCCGCGCGGGCTCGACGCCACTTTCGACGCGCAGTTCGTCCGCGTCGATGCGGATGCGCGCGCCCGACGCGAGCTTCGCAGCGAACTGAGCCTTGCCGGAGTAGGTCTGCCCGTTCGGTCCGCCGGTGGACCGATCGGCCGTGATGCGCATCCGTACGCCCGTTGGCAGGCTGAGGACAGCAGGCGGCTTGTCGCCGTCCTTGACGGTCACGGTGAGCGGTGTGCCGTCTGCCGGCGTGGGCTGGGCCGTGGTTGACGCGCCGTCCATTTCCTTGAGTCCGGCCGAGACCGCGGTGTCAGCCTTGATCGGGGGCGATTCGGCGTGCGCGGCGAACGCCGCCAGCGATCCGGCCGCCACGATGGCAGCCAGCACAGTTGTTTTCATCGTTCTCATCATGTGCCTCATCAAGTGATTGAATGAAAAGGGGCTGGCGCATCGCCTGTTGCCGCGAGGCGCCGCTGGCCACAATAGGGGGGCGCGTACGCGCGCGGCACAAGGCGCGACGATTCTCGGACGCTTTCTTTTCGAGACGCGCCCCCAAGCGCCGCGAACCCTGGCTGCTGGCTGCAACGCGTTGAATCGGCAGGGAAAGTAGTCGGGCAAAGTCCCGCCTCGCTTGCACTCGGCGTGCCGCCAGGCTAGAATGGCGGGCTTCTCACTTGCCACACCGGTTGGGGTCAGTCCGCTGAACGGACGAAACCATCGACGCCCGGGTGGCTTCTATCCACAAGGAGTGTGTATGCGTCACTACGAAATCGTCTTCGTCGTGCACCCCGATCAAAGCGAGCAAGTGCCCGCCATGATCGAGCGGTACAAGTCCACGATCACCACGCGCGGTGGTCAGATCCACCGTATCGAAGACTGGGGCCGTCGCCAACTGGCCTACATGATCGAGAAACTCGCGAAGGCTCACTACGTCTGCATGAACATCGAATGCGATCAGGCAACGCTCGAAGAGCTCGAGCACGCATTCAAGTTCAACGACGCCGTGCTGCGTCACCTGATCGTCAAGATGAAGAAGGCCGAGACCGGCCCGTCGCCGATGATGAAGGAAGTGCAGCGCGAAGAAGCCAAGAAGGCGGCTGCCTCGCAGTCGACCGAAGCGCAGGCTTAACGGAATCATCAATTCCGAGCCACCAGGGAACCCGCGAGCGCTTCGTACCGACGTGAACAGGCTGCAACTTACGGCCACCGTGATCGAGCGCGAAGCGCTGCGCTACACGCCGGCCGGCGTGCCGATCGCAAGCTGCACGCTGCAGCATCACGGTGAAGTCGTCGAAGCCGGCGTCGTACGGCAAGTCGAATTGACGATGCCGGCGCTGGCTGCCGGTGTCGCAAGCGGCAAGCTGGAAAGCTGTGAGCTGGGCGTGCAAGCGCTGTTCACGGGCTTTTTGGCGAAGAAGAGCCGGAACGCGAGAACCTTGGTGTTTCACATCACAGAATTGCAGGACATTGGAAAGGACTGAACATGCCCCGCCCTACTGGTAAGAAATTCGACAAGCGCCGTCAGCAACAAAACCCGCTTTTCAAGCGCAAGAAGTTCTGCCGCTTCACGGCTGCCGGCGTCGAGTACATCGACTACAAAGACATTGAAACGCTGAAGGACTTCATCGGCGAAAACGGCAAGATCACGCCGGCTCGTCTGACGGGTACGAAGGCCCACTATCAACGCCAGCTCGACACGGCGATCAAGCGCGCACGTTTCCTCGCGCTCTTGCCGTACACCGATCTGCACAAGGCCTAATCAGACGACGCTACAAGGAGAATCCGAATGCAAATCATTCTTTTGGAAAAAGTCGTCAACGTCGGCAATCTCGGCGACGTCGTCAAGGTCAAGGATGGTTACGCACGTAACTTCCTGATTCCGCAAAAGCTTGCACGCCGTGCAACGAAGACGGCGATCGCCGAATTCGAACTGCGCCGCGCAGAACTCGAGAAGGCTGCCGCCGAGAAGCTGGCCGCCGCTCAGGCGCTGGGCGAGAAGGTGAACGGTCTGACGATCGAGATCTCGCAGAAGGCCGGCGTCGACGGCCGTCTGTTCGGTTCGGTCACGAACGCCGATGTCGCCGAAGCGCTGACGAAGCAAGGCTTCGCCGTCGAAAAGGCGCAAGTTCGCATGCCGAACGGTCCGCTGAAGGTCGTTGGCGAGCATCCGGTGCAGGTTTCGCTGCACACGGACGTCCTCGTCGACGTCTCGGTGTCGGTGCGCGGCGAGCACGCGTAAGCGTCGCGTCGACAACGAAAAAGCTAGCGCACGCGGTCAGCGGTATCAGCCGCTTCCGCGTGGGCAAGAGGGCAGGCGTCGGGCAACCGTCGCCTGCCTTTTGCATTTTTTGCGCCCTGGCGGCAGCCGACTCAATTCGCGATAATTCCACCCCATGAACGCCCCGCAGAAAGACCCCCAAATCGAATCACTGAAAGTCCCGCCGCATTCGATCGAGGCCGAACAGTCGGTGCTGGGCGGCCTGTTGCTCGACAACGCGGCATGGGACCGGATCGCCGATTTTCTGACGCAGAGCGATTTTTATCGCTTCGACCACCGCGTCATCTATGACCAGATCGGGCGCTTGATCTCGTCGTCGCGGCCGGCTGACGTGGTGACCGTGTACGAGGCGCTGTCGACGGCCGGGAAGGCCGACGACGTCGGCGGCCTTGCCTATCTGAACGCGCTCGCGCAAAACACGCCGAGTGCTGCGAACATCCGCCGCTATGCCGAAATCGTGCGCGACCGGGCCGTGCTGCGGCGGCTCGTGTCGGTCGCGGACGAGATCTCGGCCGACGCCTTCAACCCACAGGGTAAAGAGGTGCGGCAGCTGCTCGACGAGGCTGAGTCGAAGGTGTTCTCGATCGCCGAGGACGGCGCGCGCGGCACGCAGGGCTTTCTCGAAATCGGGCCGCTCTTGACGGAAGTGGTCGAGCGCATCGATACGCTTTATCACACGGACAACCCGAGCGACGTGACGGGCACCCCGACGGGTTTCGTCGATCTCGACCGGATGACCTCCGGTATGCACGGCGGCGAACTGATCATCGTCGCAGGGCGTCCGTCGATGGGTAAGACGTCGTTTTCGATGAATATCGGCGAGTATGTCGCCGTGGAATACGGGCTGCCTGTCGCCGTCTTCTCGATGGAAATGCCGGGTTCGCAGCTGGTCATGCGGATGCTCGGTTCGGTCGGACGTTTGGACCAGCACCGTATGCGCACGGGCCGCCTGACCGACGAGGACTGGCCGAAGCTCACGCACGCCGTGCAGAAAATGAGCGAGGCGCAGCTCTTCATCGACGAGACGGGCGGCCTGAATCCGATGGAATTGCGCTCGCGTGCGCGCCGGCTCGCGCGTCAGTGCGGCAAGCTCGGGCTCATCATCGTCGACTATTTGCAGCTGATGTCCGGCAGCTCGCCGGGCGAGAACCGCGCGACCGAAATCTCGGAAATCTCGCGCTCGCTCAAGAGCCTGGCGAAGGAGCTCGACGTGCCTGTCATTGCGCTGTCGCAGCTGAACCGAAGCCTCGAACAGCGTCCGAACAAGCGGCCCGTCATGTCGGACCTTCGCGAATCGGGCGCTATCGAGCAGGACGCCGACGTGATCCTGTTCATCTACCGCGACGAAGTCTACAACCCGGACAGTCCCGACAAGGGCACGGCCGAAATTATCATCGGCAAGCAGCGTAACGGCCCGATCGGTCCCGTTCGGCTTACGTTCCTGGGGCCTTACACGAAGTTCGACAATTTCGCCGGCCCGCAGAACTTCCACGGCGGCGAATGAGGCGAGGGCGGTGCAACCGCTCGCGTCCAGCGGCGCGACCGCGCCGTTGCATTCAGGCCCGCGAGTTGCACATCGCCATTGGGCGTGTCGCGCTCAACCGGTACAATATTGCAGTTTTATGTCAGCCCCTCGGGCAGGTTCGTCGTTGGACCGCCCGACCCGGCACGGGGGTACGCACTTGAGCGTCGCGTTGCCCCGGGGTACCCATCTGACCATCTATCGGGATCTCAATGTTCGGTCGTTTCATGCCCACAGAGGGCAAGTTCTTTGAAATCTTCAACGAGCATGCGAAGTGCATCGTTTCGGCGAGCGAAGAGCTCGAGCTGTTGATCGACAACCTGGGCGACGCGGAAATCCACAAGCAGCGCGTGCAAGCCAACGAGAAGGCGGCCGACAAGCTCACGCACGAGACGATCGATCTGCTCCACAAGACGTTCATCACGCCGCTCGACCGCGACGAGATCCACAAGCTGATCACGACGATGGACGACATTCTCGACCTGATGGAAGACGTCGCCACGGCGATCTCGCTGTATGACGTCCAGAACGTCACGTCGGAAGCGAGCCAGCTCGCCCACATCTGCACGGGCACGGCCCGGCAGGTGCAGAAGGCCGTCAACATGCTCTCCGATATGAACCAGGGGCGCTCGATTCTGGCGGCCTGCGAAGAAATCGATCGTCTCGAATCCGAGGCGGATCGTGTCCTGCGCTCGGCGATGTCGAAGCTCTTTCGCGAGGAGGACGACGTGAAGACCCTGATCAAGCTCAAGGCCGTCTACGAGCTGCTGGAGTCGATCACCGACAAGTGCGAGGATGTCGCGAACATCATCGAAGGCATCGTGCTGGAAAACGCTTAAGCGAGCTGACCTCACCGATGCAATCGATACAGATCGCCCTTTGGGCGCTCGCGCTGCTGATCGCGGTCGCGCTCATCTTCGACTTCATGAACGGCTTTCACGATGCGGCGAACTCGATCGCTACCGTCGTGTCCACCGGCGTTCTGAAGCCTCAGCAAGCCGTTGCGTTTGCGGCGGCCTGCAATGTCGTCGCCTATTTCATCTTCCATCTGAAAGTCGCCCAGACGGTCGGCAAAGGCACGATCGACCCGCACATCGTCGATCACTATGTCGTTTTCGGTGCGCTTGTCGGCGCGATCGGCTGGAATATCCTCACGTGGCGCTTCGGCATTCCTTCGAGCTCCTCGCATGCATTGATCGGTGGTCTCGTCGGTGCCGCGCTGGCGAAATCGGGCTGGGGGTCGCTGAACCTCGACGGCCTGCTCAAGACCGTTGCGTTCATCTTCATCTCGCCGTTGCTCGGCTTCGTGCTCGGATCGTTCTTCATGCTGGCGGTATCGTGGATTTACTTCCGCACGCCGCCGAGCAAGGTCGACCGGCGCTTCCGGCGGCTCCAGTTCCTGTCGGCCGGCCTCTATAGCCTCGGTCACGGCGGTAACGACGCGCAAAAGACGATCGGCATCATCTGGATGCTGCTGATCGCCACCGGGTTTTCTGCGGTGGGCAGCGACGCGCCGCCCGTGTGGGTCATTGGCGCCTGCTACATGTCGATGGGGCTCGGCACGCTGTTCGGCGGCTGGCGGATCGTACGGACGATGGGGCAGAAGATCACGAAGCTCAAACCCGTCGGCGGGTTTTGTGCGGAGTCGGGAGGCGCCATCACGCTGTTCCTCGCTTCGGCGCTCGGCGTGCCTGTTTCCACTACGCATACGATCACCGGTGCAATCGTGGGCGTCGGCGCGACGCGTAAGCTCTCTGCCGTGCGCTGGGGCGTGGCCGGTAACATCGTTTGGGCCTGGGTGCTGACGATTCCCGCTTCGGCGCTGCTCGCGGCCGTCGGCTGGTGGTTCGGGCACCGTTTCCTGTAAAGCGAAGGCAGCTGACGCCGCCGTGCCCGACGTTGGGGTGGCAGGCGTCAGTTCGTGCCGTTGGCGAAACGGGCAATCGGATCGTCGCTCGTATCGGTCGGTGCACTGACCGGCGCGCTCAAGGTCGACGCGCGCGAGAGGCCGACGCCAGCGCGCGCGTCGGCAATGCGACCGGTACCGCTTGATTCGGCCTGCTGCACGCCGCGGGCGTTCGCGCGGCGCGCTTGACGCGCGGCGAGCGCCGCAG
>CBJMQH010000124.1:0-11774 GCA_966431825.1 uncultured Trinickia sp. | reverse complement strand
GGGGTCATGATTGTGGCGGCGACGACCTCCGTGAACTGAAGGGGAGACGCCATTGCGTCCTGCGGCGCGATCCGCTTGCCCCACATCTTGATCGCAAGGTGGACGATAAACGCTGCGCTTGCCAGTTTGACGGCCCCATAAATCCACGGCCGGCTCGTTGCGAACGCGCAGAGGAAAAATCCCCAGCACGAAATCGCCACGATATAGCCCACCGCTTCGGCAATGACGAGCCGCCAGCTGCCGCGAAGCCCGACACGCAATCCGGCCGACAGCAATAACGTATTTGTGGGCCCCGGGAGCGCGAGAACGAGGGCCACATAAAAAGACATCTTGAGCAGCACATCAGCGGCAGGCACGTCATCTCCTCGGGTCAATGGCGCCGCGGCCATGGGCGACGAAAGGCTAAACGTCAAAAACGTAACAAACCGTATCCGGATGCCCGATAGCGCCGCGTCGACCGAGGCATCAGAGTCAGCGGCGAATACGCTCGTTACAAAATCGAAAGGTGGCGGGCAAGCCGGCAGCGTGAAGCCGGTGCAAGATGCTCGGATATAAGGTCGGCCGCACGTCGGCCGCAAGGATACGGAAAAAGACGGACGCGGTCTATCGCGCCCCGTCTCCGGCGGCTCGCGGCAGTTGCCGAACATTCATTGGCACAGCCAACGATTTTCTCGAGCGGCGGGCGATATTCGATCCACGCAGAAGCGTCGATTAATGAGATATCGATGGGGCGTGAAGCGTATCGGCGGGCAGCAGGCAACGCCTGAACAGTTCTTCGCTAAGTGCTTGATTGGTAGGCCTGAAGGGGAAAAGCAAGGGAGACATGAATTTCTGTTTGTTTTCCGCTAAACAATGCGTGCCGGATGCCGTTAACGCGTTATACTCGACCGCCCATCTCGCGACGTCGCCGCGATAGGGGTTTCCATCAGTTGTTTTGGTGCGTGGTGCAAGCGTTTTCCGCTGTCCGCGCGCAAATGCCGATATGCCCGATTTGTGCTGGACCTTGCCGGTTGCGCGCTGGTCTTCCTGGTCTCCCACTGCCGAAAATACGCCCGACGTCGCATTCATCGATCCGATGATGCGCCGACGCTTGAGCTCGCTCTCACGCATGGCGTTGAAAGTGGCGCACGACTGTGTCGATGCGGGAGCGAACGCGCGCATGGTCTTCGCATCGAGGCACGGCGAAGTCCCGCGCACCACAGAAATCCTGCGCTCCATCGACGCCGGCAAACCGGTGCTCCCGAACGCATTCAGCCTGTCGGTCCTCAACGCGATGTCGGGCCTCTTCGGCATCGTGCGGCGCGACCGCTCGCCCGCAACGGCGCTCTGCGCAGGCGCAGAAACACTCGGCTACGCTTTGCTCGAGGCCTACGCGCAGTATGCAGAACGTCCTTCAGAGCCGGTTCTGCTCGTCTATGCGGATGAACCCGTAGGCGATCTCTATGGTGCGGTGAGCAACGAAGTGCAGGCAGGGGCCGTGGCGCTGCTGGTCGATGCGCAGCCGGCTGCGCCCGGGTACGGCGAACTGCGCTGCAAGGTTTCCACGACCGCTTCGGAGACCGAAATGCCTGGCGAGCAATGCTTCCCGACGCAAAGCGAAGCATTGCTTCACTGTCTGACGTCGGGGCGCCCGGCAGCATGGCGTGCGCTCGGCGCTACTTGGCAATGGGATTGGCATGCTGGCAAAGCTTAACTACGGCTGGCGCCTCGTTGCCACCGGATTGAGCTTTTCCGTGTTCGGCATCTCTGGGCTGCTCTTCTCGTTCCTCGTGTTCCCGTTGGCGTACGTGTGGCCGCACCGGGCGTCGCGCCAGCGCGTCGTCACGGCGATCATCCACACGTTCTTTCGCGCGCTGGTTGCCGTGCTGCAGCGCATCGGCGTCATGGAGCTGGACACCGCCGGCGTGGAAGCGTTGCGTTCGGCCGGCTCGTCCATCATCATCGCGAACCACCCGACTTACCTCGACGTGATGGTGTTGCTCGCGCTGACGCCGTCGGCTTGCTGCGTGGTGAAGAATGCCCATTGGGGCAACCCCTGTTTCTGGGGTATCGTTCGGGCCGCGGAATACGTGAGCAACGCCGATCCCGCCGGATTCGTCGTAGACTGCGCGCGGCAGCTTTCGCGCGGCTACTCGCTGATCATTTTTCCGGAAGGCTCGCGCAGCCCCGCGCCGAACAGGCTCCGTCCGTTTTCGCGCGGTTTCGCCTATGTCGCACTCGAAGCCGGCGCGCCGGTGCTGCCGGTGCTGATGCATTGCGATCCGCCCGCATTCACGAAACAAATGCGCTGGTATCACGTGCCGCACCGCGCGTTTCGTATCACCGTGAAAGTGCTCGATCCCATCGAAATCGAGCCGCTTGAAGTGCGCAAAGCGCCGACTACGCTAAGCGCGAGAAGCGTCACCAATGCAATCGAGGCACATATCACCCGGAACCTTTTCGATCATGGATTCTTTGAAACTGGAAATTAAGCAGCTTCTGATCGAAGCGTTCGATCTCGAGCATTTGACGCCCGGCGATATCGATGACGATGCGCCGCTGTTCGATACCGACGGTATCGGCTTCGACTCGATCGACGCGCTCGAGATCAGCATCGTGCTGCGCCAACGCTATCAATTGATCATTGCCGCCGACGACGAGCGTGTTCGTGACCATTTCTATTCGGTCAACACGCTCGCGGCGTACGTTGCCTCTCAGCAGAAAGAGGCTGCGGCAGTGGCACAACCTGAAGAAATGGGGAATTAAATCGTGAACGAGGCAGAGATTCTTGAGCGCATTCGCGCGATCTTCGAGGAGAACTTCGGCATCGAGCCAGCGCGCGTGACACCGCAGGCGCACCTGTTCGAAGAACTCGATCTCGACAGCATCGATGCGGTCGACCTCGCCATCAAGCTGCAGGAGATGACCGGGCGTCGGATCAAACCCGAAGAGTTCAAGTCCGTGCGGACTGTCGGCGACGTGATCGTCGCGGTCGAATCGCTGCTCGCGGCACAGGCTTGATGTCGCAAGCGCTCCCGCGCGGCGCCGAAGCCGCTGCCGAACGAACGCCATGCCCCACCGACGCGGCCCCCGCTGCGCCGGCGGCGGGGCCTGCGCGCACGGCGGGCGGTTTCGTCCTGCAGATCGTCGCCAAGCTGTCGTACCCGGTCGTGATTCTCTGTGCCTGGCACTGGGATTCGCCGCGCTACGTGGGCTGCATGCTGTTCGTTCTGCTCTGGCTGCAACGCGTGGCCGGAACAGGGGCCGTCGGCGATGCATTGCGCAAGCTCACGCCCGTCGACTGGATCGTCGCCGGCGTGCTCAACGCCGTCTCGGTAGCGATGGTGATCGCCGACAGCGAGTTGCTGATGCGGCTGTATCCGTCGCTCGTCAATTTCGGATTGCTGACGGTATTCGCCGCCACGCTCAAACGCGGGCCGTCGATGATCGAGAAGTTCGCACAGATCACGTTCCCGGATCCGCCCGCGCATGTGGTGCGCTATACGCGTCGCCTCACGCAGCTTTGGAGCGGCTTTTTCCTTGTCAACGGCGTTTTTTCGGCTTATACGGCGCTCTATTGGCCGCGTGAGGCATGGTCGCTTTATAACGGCGCGATTGCCTATGCGGTAGTCGGCGTGCTGCTCGTAGCGGAAATCGCGTGGCGCAAGTTCGTCATGCTGCCGCGTGCGGCCCGTATGGGGGCGAAATGATCGCACTGCACGAATTGCTGGCGGCATCGGCAAGCGATGCCGGCGCTTGCGTCGCCCGCGACGGCACCGCGGTGATCGGCTTCGGTACATTCCGCGCGCGAACGCTCCGACTCGCTTCGCAGTTGCATGCGATCGAAGGGCAGCGCGTTGCGCTCAGCATCGGCGACCCGTACACGTTTGCGAGTGCGTTGTTCGCGCTTTTTGCATGCGCGAAGGAGCCGGTCATCCCGGCAAACGCTACGCCGGGCCATCTGGCCGACCTGCGCGACGGCTTCGATGTGCTGCTGACCGATGCCGATATGGCGGCGATGGAAGCAGGGGCCGCTGCACAATGCGCGCGATCGTGCACGATCGCCCCCGACGCACCGCTTACGCTCTATACGTCGGGCAGCAGCGGTGCGCCCAAGCCGGTGCGCAAGACGCTTGCTCAGTTCGATGCGGAAGTCCGAACGCTCGAAGCGCAATGGGGCGATCTGGTTGGCGATGCGACGATCCTCGCGAGCGTTCCGCATCATCATATCTACGGGATGCTGTTTCGCATCTTCTGGCCGCTGGCCGCCGGGCGCGCGTTCGATCGCGCCACCTGTACCGACCCGCAGCAATTGCAGGCGCGCATGGCCGACTGCGGTGGCGCGGTCGTCGTCTCGACACCGGCGCAGCTGTCGCGGTGGCCGGATCTGCCTGGATTTGCGTCGCTTGGCGCCGCGCGCGCGTTCTTTTCGTCGGGCGGTCCGCTTGGAGCCGACACCGCCGAGCGCTTTGCCGCAACGCTCGGCAATGCGCCGTTTGAAATATTCGGCAGCACGGAGACGGGCGGCATTGCATGGCGCATGCAAACGCGGTCGGCTGCATGGCAACCGATGCCCGGTATCGAAGTGCGCCGTGCCGCAGATGGCGCGCTCGAAGTGCGCTCGCCGCATCTCGGCCGCGAGGGTTGGCATTGCACCGACGACGCCGTGCAATTCGACGAGAGCGGACGCTTTCGCCTTCAAGGCCGCCTCGACCGCGTGATCAAAGTCGAGGGCAAGCGCATCTCGCTCGCCGAAATCGAACAGCGCTTGCGCGAACACGCGTTCGTCGCAGAGGCCGCAGCCACAACGCTCGAAGGGGCCACGCGCCAGCGCATCGGCGCGCTCGTCGTCTTGTCGGCCGCGGGCAGCGCAGCGCTGCGCGAGGAGCGCCGCACACAGGTTGTGAAGGCGCTGCGGCGTCATCTCGGCGCGTACTTCGAGCTGGTCGCATTGCCGCGGCACTGGCGGTTTCGCGAAGCGTTGCCGTTCGACGAGCGCGGCAAATTGCCGGCGGCGGCTATCGCGCGCGCGTTCGAGCCGCACAGCGCAGGCTTCGAATTGCTCGCAGAAGCGTTCGACGGCAGCCAGCGCTTCTATGAAGTGCGCGTGCCGCGCACGCTCGTCCATTTCGAAGGTCATTTCCCAGGACTGCCGATTTTGCCGGGCGTGCTGAAGGTCGATTGGGCGATGCGGCTCGCGAGCGAATACGTGCCGGCCGTGCGCGCGCTTGCCTCGGTCGATCAGGTCAAATTCATGGCCCCGGTGCCGCCGGGCGCCGTATTGACGCTCGCGCTGACGCACGACGCGGCACGCCGGCGCGTCGCATTCACGTATCGCCTTGGCGAGCGCGACTGCGCCTCCGGCACCTTCGTCTATCGGGAGGGCGCGTGAGCATTGCCGCCTGCGTGGTCATTCCGATCTACAACCACAAGGACGCGATCGGCGCGACCGTGGCCAACCTGATGCAACACGGGTTGCCGCTCTTCGTCGTCGACGACGGCAGCGACGCGCCTACACAGGCGGTGCTCGCAGCGCTTGCCGAGCAGTATGCGGGCCGGCTCACGTTGCTGCGCCTGCCTGAGAACGGCGGCAAAGGCGCGGCCGTCATGGCCGGGCTGCGCGCGGCGCACAAGGCCGGCTTCACGCATGCGCTTCAGATCGATGCCGACGGCCAGCACGACACGGCCGACGTGCCGCGCTTTCTCGAAGCGGCGCGCGCGCGGCCGCAGGCAGTGGTGATCGGGCAGCCCGTGTATGACGCGAGCGTGCCGAAATCGCGCTTGTACGGCCGCTATCTGACGCACGTCTGGGTATGGATCGAAACGCTGTCGTTCACGATACGCGATTCGATGTGCGGGTTTCGCTTGTACCCGCTCGAACTGGCCTGTGCGCTGATCGACAGCGTCAAGTTGCCGACGCGCATGGATTTCGACATAGAAATTCTGGTGCGCCTGCATTGGCGGGCCGTCGAATTCGTGTCCATTCCGACGGCGGTCACGTATGCGGCCGATGGCGTGTCGCACTTCGACGTGCTCTGGGACAACGTTCGAATCAGCCGCAGCCATACGCGACTCGTCGCGGGCATGCTGTTGCGCTCGCCGGTGCTGCTCGCACACAAGATCGTTCGGCCGCGTGCAGAGACCACCGCCTGGTGGCGCACGGCGGAGCGGGGCAGCCGGGTCGGCATGATGCTGCTGGCGTTGGGTTGCCGTACGCTCGGCCGGCGCGTAACGAGTTTGTGGCTGTATCCGATCGTCGCGTATTTTCTTTTGACGGGGCACGCGGCGCGCCATGCGTCGCAACGTTACTTCGCACAGCTAAGGCAGTTCACGCAGGGCGACAGCACGCCTCGCCCAGGTTGGGTGAGTGCTTATCGTCATATGCTCGCCTTCGCGCAGTCGGGCTTCGACAAGATGGCCGCGTGGTCGGGCCGTGTCGATCCGAGCGAGGTTCGGTTCGACGATACCGCCGTCCTCGATGCGCTGATCGCGAGCGGACGCGGCGCGTTGATCATCGGCTCGCATCTCGGCAACCTGGAAATGGCTCGCGCCCTGGCGGTGCGGGGCAGGCAGGCTAAAGTCACCGCGATCGTCTATACCGAGCACGCGCGGCGTTTCAACAGCGTTCTGGCTGCGGCGCACCGCGATTTCCGCGAGCGTCTTGTCGAAGTGAGCGACTTCGGCCCCGAGACAGCCATCATGATGCAGCAGCGGATCGAACGCGGCGAGTTGCTTGTCATCGTCGGCGATCGCACACCGGCACGCGAATCGGGCCGCACGACACAGGTCCCGTTCCTCGGTGCGAACGCACCGTTCGCGCAGGGCCCCTATGTCCTGGCGCATGCGCTCGGGTGCCCGGTCTACCTGTTCTTCTGCCTGAAGGAAGAGGGCGGCTATCGGATCTACTTCGAGCACTTTGCGGAACAGATTGCGCTGCCGCGCCGTGGGCGCATCGAGCATATCGCCGAATGGACCCGGCGCTACGCTGCGCGGCTCGAACACTTTTGTTGCAAGGCGCCGTATCAATGGTTCAACTTCTTCGATTTCTGGGCGCGTCCCAGCGGGGGCGCGAATGGCAGAAAATGATTTGAATCGCGTCGCACTCGATGACGCAGTCGTCGTGATCGGCGGCCGCCGGCTGACGATCGAGGACGTCGTCGCCGTGGCGCGCGGGCAGGCCGGTGTGCGCTTGAGCGACGATCCCGCATGGCAAAGCCGAATCGCACGCGGTGCCGAGTTCCTGCGCCGACACTTGGCGTCGGGAGCCACTGTCTACGGCGTCAATACGGGTTACGGCGACGCGTGCGTTGTCGATGTCCCGATGGCGCTGGTCGAGGCGCTGCCGTTGCAGCTCACGCGCTACCACGGCTGCGGGATGGGCGAGCACCTGAGCGCGGGAGCGACGCTCGCCGTGATCGCTGCCCGGCTCAATTCGCTCGCCTACGGATTTTCCGGGGTGCGGCCCGTGTTGCTCGAACGCTTGGCTGACCTGATCAATCACCGGTTGCTTCCGCGTATTCCGTCGGAAGGCTCCGTGGGTGCAAGCGGCGATCTGACGCCGCTTTCGTACGTGGCCGCGGCGCTCGTGGGCGAGCGCGAGGTCGACTTCCGCGGTGTACGGTGCAATGCGCGCGAGGCATGGCTCGCGCTCGGCTACGAGCCGCTGACGCTCGCGCCGAAGGAGGGCCTTGCGCTGATGAACGGCACAGCCGTCATGACGGGGCTCGCATGCCTTGCCTATGCGCGCGCGGCGCAACTGGCACGATTGGCGGCGCGCCTCACGGCGTTGGCGACCGTCGGGCTCGACGGCCGCTCGGCCCATTTCGACGCCCGGATCTTCGAGGCGAAGCCGCATGCAGGCCAGGCGCAAGCCGCGGCCTGGATCCGCAACGATCTGAGCGGGCGCCCCGACACACCGGGACACCGCTTGCAGGACCGGTATTCGATTCGGTGCGCACCGCATGTGATCGGCGTTGTTTGCGACGCACTGACCTGGATTCGCCGCGATGTTGAAAACGAGCTGAACAGCGCGAACGACAATCCGCTCATCGATCCCGACGACGAATGCGTGCTGCACGGCGGCAACTTCTACGGCGGCCATATTGCGTTCGCGATGGACGCGCTGAAGGCGGCGGTCGCGAATCTGGCCGACTTGATGGACCGGCAGCTCGCCTTGCTCGTCGACGACAAGTTCAACAACGGCTTGCCGCGCAACCTGTCGGGTGCGCCGGCCGCACGGGCCGCCATCAATCACGGGTTCAAGGCCGTGCAGATTTCGTCGTCGGCATGGACTGCCGAGGCGCTGAAACAAACGATGCCGGCTAGCGTCTTCTCGCGCTCGACCGAGGCGCACAACCAGGACAAGGTCAGCATGGGGACGATCGCCGCGCGCGACTGCCTGCGGGTGCTCGAGCTGACGGAGCAGGTCGCGGCCGCGCACACGCTTGCCATGGTTCAGGCGGTGCAGTTGCGCTTGCGGATGGACGACGAGACGGTCATCCCTGCCGCACTGAGCGAGTTCATGGCACGTGTTGCGGCGCGCTCGGCGTTCGTCGAAGACGATCGCGCGCTCGAAGGCGATTTGCGCCTGCTTACGGCCGAAATTGCAGCGGGTGCGCTCGTGGCGGCACCGAGCGGAGCGGCGCAATGAAGGAGAGCGGTTGCTACCTGAGTGCGAGCGCCGAAGTCGAGGTGCCGTTCCACGATGTCGACGCCATGAACGTCTGTTGGCACGGGCACTATCTGAAGTATTTCGAATGCGCGCGTGCGGCGCTGTTGCGCGCGTTCGACTATGACTACCCCGACATGCGGGCATCGGGCTACGTTTGGCCTGTCGTGGAGGCTTACCTCAAGTACGTTCGCCCGGCGGTATACGGTCAGCGTCTTGAAGTCCGTGCGCAATTGCTCGAATACGAAAACCGCTTGAAGATCGGCTACGAGATCTTCGACTGCGCATCGGGCACGCGGTTGACGAAGGGCTACACGGTTCAGGTCGCCGTTTGCGCGGCAACGCAGGAGCTCCAATTCGTGTCGCCGCCCGTCGTTTTCGAAAAGCTGGAGCAGGCATGGGCACGATGAGATCGCGCGTGGTGTCCTCGGCGATGCTCGTTGCCGCGCTCGTCGCGGCACAGATCGCGTTTGCGCAAGCCCATGCGGCCGGTGCGGCTTCGGCTTCCGCTTCGAGCACGGGGTCGGCTCAATCCGCAAACGATGCGGCGCTCGTGGCGCGGATCGCCGCGCATCTGGCGCACTCGACCGGCATTCGCGCGCACTTCACGCAAACCCAGACGCTGGCTGCCATGAAAGCGCCGCTCGTCAGCACGGGTTCACTGGCGTTCTATCGCGATCGCGGCGTCATCTGGCGCATCGAGACGCCGTACAAGGCCACGTGGGTGATGACCGACACGCGCGTGGTCCGGATCGATGCATCGGGGCGGCGCACGGAGGGCGGCGCGCAGAGCGCCCGCGGCGCAGCGGAAATGTCGAAGATGATGCGCGCGCTGCTGGCCGGTGATTTGAGCGCGCTTTATTCGCAATTCGACGTTCTGGCGCAGGGCCCGCTCGACCATTGGGCGCTGCGGCTCGTGCCGAACCAGCCGCAACTGGCCCAGTCGATCCGTGCATTGGAGATGGCGGGCGGCGACTACCTGCGTACGCTTCGCGTCACATTGCCGAACGGCGATGTCACGCAGCTCGATTTCGCCGGCAGCACGGCGGCGGCGAGCGTTGCGCCCGAAGACGCGGCGCTGTTCGAGGCGCCATAGTGGACGCGTTTTCCGCTCGCACCGTAAAAGCCACGTGGCGTCTGCGCGCAGCGTGGCTGTTGCTCGCCCTGGTGGCAAGTTTTTATTGCGTCTGGCGATTCGCCGGACCCTCGCCGCTGGAAACGAACCTGCTTGCGCTACTGCCGGCGACCGAGGCCGATCCGTTGGCCGAAGAAGCGGTGGACCGACTCGCCGGGACCATCGGCAATGGGGCGGTTTTCCTGCTCGCCAGCAAGGACGCGGCGCACGCGAAGGCCGCCGCACGGCAGTTCGGGGCGGCGCTGACGGCAAGCCGCGCCTTTGCGTCGGTGACCGCAAAAGTGCCGCCGTTCGACCTGACGCGCATCGCTACGTTCTACTCACCGTATCGTTTCGGGTTGCTCACACCCGAGGACCGTGCCGCGGTCGCCGGCGGCACGGGTGCGCTGCACGGCGCGCTGATGCAGCGGCTCTACGGCTTGCCGAGCGCGGGGCTCACGGCACCGCTCGCGCGCGATCCGTTCGGCTGGCTCCAGCATTGGCTGGGCCGGTTGCCGCTCGCCCAATCGAATCTGACGATCGAAGACGGCATGCTCGTTTCGCGCAAGGGTGCGACGACGCGCGTGCTCGTTCTGGCAACGTTGCCGGACTCGGCCTACGACCCGGCCGTGCAGCGCGCGGTGCGCGATGCGGTGGCGCGCGGCGAGACAGAACTGAAACCGGCGTTCGCCGATGTCGGCGTGCTGCGGACCGGCGCGGTGTTCTATGCAGAAGCGGCCCGCAGCGCTTCCGAGCGCGAAATGCATGCGATCGGGATCGTGTCGCTCGTCGGCATCGCGTTGCTGATGTCGTGGGTGTTTCGGTCCCCGAAGTTGATCGTGCTCGGTTTCCTGTCGACGGGCCTCGGCATCGTCTGCGCGCTGGCCGCGACGCTGCTCGTGTTCGGCAAGCTGCATCTGCTCACGCTCGTGTTCGGGGCGAGCCTGATCGGCGAAGCCGTCGACTATTCGATCCAATACTTCGTCGTCTATCTTGGTGCGCAGCGCGGGTGGGTACCCCGGCGCGGCGCACGCGAGGTGGCGCCGGCGTTGACCGTGGCGCTCGCGACGAGCCTGCTCGGTTACGCGATCTTGACGCTTGCGCCGTTTCCCGCGCTGAGGCAAATCGCCTGCTTCGCGATCGTCGGGATCACAACGGCTTTCGGATCGGTGCTCTGGCTGTTGCCGAGCCTGCTCATGACACCTGCGCGCCGCAGCCCGCGGCAGTTGTTCGTCGCCGCGCAGGCGCTGCTCGTCAAATGGCACGCGGCGATCGGCGGTCCGCGCGGTTGGCGCATCGCCGCCGCGCTGGCGCTCGTCTCGGCCCCGGGCTGGCTGCTTTTGCATAGCGACGACGACATCCATCTGCTGATCCAGCGCGACCCGTCACTGGTTGCGCAGGGGCACGAGATCGACGACGCAATCGGGCTCGACGGCGCAAGCCAGTTTTTCGTGGTGCGAGGCGAATCGGCCGAGCGTGTGCTCGAACGTGCGCAAGCGCTTGGGGCGAAGCTCGATGCGCTTACGGGGCCGTCGCGCGTCGCGGGATGGCAATCGGTGACGGCGTTCGTGCCTTCGGAGCGGCAGCAATCGGCCGACCGGGCACTGTTGTCGTCACATGTCTTCAAGGATTCGGCGGCCGTACGCGCCATGCTGTCTGACGCCGGCTTTCGTGACGACGTCGCCGCTGCGTGGATGGCTGACTACGCAGGCTCGGCCAAATCGGTTTTGCACATCGAAGACTGGTTGGGCGAGCCGTGGTCCAGGCCGTTTCGTCATCTTTGGCTGGGCCGGTCGGTCAGCACCCCTGACCAGTTCGCCGCGGTCGTGTTGCCGCGCGGCGTAACGGCGGCGAACGAGCCGGCGCTCATCGCACTGGCGAACGCGATGCCGGGCGTACGCTTCGTCGACAAGGCCGCGAGTGTGTCGCGCCTGTTCGGCACGTACCGGCGCGACAGCGCGCTGTGGCTCGCAGGCGCATTGCTGCTCGTGCTGCTCGTCTTGATGGGGCGCT
>CBJMQH010000123.1:0-11892 GCA_966431825.1 uncultured Trinickia sp. | reverse complement strand
GGACGAGCTCCGCGCGAAATACGGCCTCTCCGTCGAAAACACGGTCGCCCGCGTACTCGACATGTTCGCGCTCGGCCCGTCGCTGGCCGCAGCGTGGCCGGGTCTGCGTGCGACCGAGGCTTGACCGCGCGCCCTTCCCCCCAAGTCCGACGAATTCGTAAACAGGGCGATACGATCCGTTTCGTTGCAGCGGCTTTATCGCAGCGGCGAGCGTATTTATAGTCGGGACTAGTGAAATTCGCGCGCGATGCGCCCTCTCTATCATGTCCCGTTTGCCTTCTCTGTTCTTATCGCACGGCGCGCCGACGCTACCGATCGATCCGTCCTTGCCGTCGGCCGAGTTCAAGACGCTCGCCGACGCATTACCTCGCCCGCGCGCGATTCTGATGCTCTCGGCGCACTGGTGCACCGAATCGAGCGTGGCGAGCACGGCCGAAACGCCCGAGACGATTCACGACTTTTACGGATTCCCACGCGCGCTGTACGAAATCGAGTATCCCGCGCCCGGTGCGCCTGCGCTCGCGCGCGAGGCCGTCGCACTGCTCGAGGCGGCCGACATCCCGTCCAAGACGACCGACCACGGTCTCGACCACGGTGCATGGGTGCCGATGCTGCTGATGTACCCGGCGGCCGACGTTCCCGTCGCTCAACTCTCGATCCAACCGCATCGCGACGCGGCGCACCATTTCCGTGTCGGCCGCGCGCTGCGGTCGCTCGCTGGGACCGGCGTGATGATCGTCGGCTCCGGCCAGATCACGCACAACCTGCGCGCAGCCGACTTTCACGCCCGGCGCGAAGATGCCGACCCGCGCGTGGCCGAGTTCACCGACTGGTTCGAGGCGCGGCTTCAAGCACGCGACGTCGATGCGCTGCTGGACTACCGCCGCCGCGCGCCGCACGCGGCGCTCATGCATCCGACCGACGAGCACCTGCTGCCCGTATTCGCGGCGCTCGGCGCGGCGCCCGACGACTACACACTCGACATTCAATCGCTCGGCACCTACCAGCGCGCGCTGGCGATGACGAACTACGTGTTCGACACCGCGCGTTGAGCGCCGGCGCTTCTGCGCGCGATTTAAAAAAAACAAAAAGACCGCTTGATTGCTCAAGCGGGCTTTTTGTATGAGAGAAGCGATCGCGCAATACTCGGCCGCGCGACGCTTTTTCTTCCCGTGCGCTTAGACGCCGACGCCTTCCAGGATATCGTCTTCGGATTCACGCTCGCTCAAATAGCGCGTGCGATAACCGGTATTGATGCCCCAGAAGTAGAACACCAGTGCGACGGCGGCCACGACGGCCATGTCCCAACCGTAGGGCAGGTAGTCCATCCCGCCGAACTGCTTGCTGCCGATCAGCGAAAGAACGGCCATCGTCGGCAGGTAGGCGACGAGCCACCACGCTGCCTTCAGATCGGCGCCCCAACCGCCCCAGCCCGACTTGCCCTGGTAGTAGAAGTAGACGGGCAGCGCGACGACCATCAGGAGAATGATTTCGCCGGTGAGCGGCCACTTCGCCCAGTACAGCACGAGCGACGCGCAGACGAACGCGAACGGTGCGATCAGACCGGCGAGCGGCAGGCGCATCGGACGGTCGATGTCCGTCAGCGTGCGGCGCAGCGCCATCAGGCTGATCGGGCCCGTCAGATACGAGATCACCGTCGCAACCGAAATGACGGCCGCCAGCGAGCTCCAGCCGCGGAAGAAGAACAGGAAAACGAACGAAACCGCGAGGTTGAACCACATCGCGTTACGCGGCACGCCGTAGAACGGGTGCACGTTGCCGAACATCTTGGGCAGCGTGTTGTTACGCTCCATCGCGTAGATCATGCGCGTCGTCGTCGCCATGTAGGTCGTGCCGGTACCGCTCGGGCTCACGAATGCATCGACGTAGAGCAGGATCGCGAGCCAGTTCAGGTTCAGCGCAACGGCCAGTTCGGCGAACGGCGAGGCGAACTGGAAGTGGCTCCAGCCCTTCATCACGTCGGCCGGATTGACGGCGCCGATGTAGGCCACTTGCAGCAGCACGTAGATCACGAGCGCCAGCAGGATCGAGCCGATGACCGCGAACGGCACGCTCTTGGCCGGATTACGCGCTTCGCCGGCGAGGTTGATCGGGCTCTGGAAGCCGTTGAAGCTGAACACGATGCCGCTCGTCGCGACAGCCGTGAATACGGCAGACCAGCCGTACGGCGCGAAGGTGCCCGACGTGCCGAAGTTCTCGGTGTGGAAACCGCCGTACATCAGGCCGGCGATCGTCAGGCCCGGAATCAGGAACTTGAACACCGTGATGGCCGTGTTGGCCCGCGCGAAGACCTTCACGCCCCAATAGTTGAGCATGAAGTACACGATGACGAGGACCGCCGAAAGCAGTAGCCCTGGCGTAGTCAGCGATCCGTCGACGAACAGCGCATGGGCCCAGGGATAGGGCCAGGTGCTCATGTATTGAATCGACGCCTCGGCTTCGATCGGAATCACCGAAACGATAGCGATCCAGTTGGCCCATGCACTGATGAAGCCGACGAGTGCGCCATGCGAGTAGCGTGCATAGCGGACCATGCCGCCCGACTCCGGAAACAGCGCGCCCAACTCGGCGTAGGTCAGCGCGATCGCAAGGATCACGACAGCACCGATGATCCAGGCGCACACCGCGGCGGGGCCCGCAATCTTGGCCGCCTTCCATGCGCCGAACAGCCAGCCGGACCCGATGATCGAGCCCAGACCGGTCAGCATCAGCGCAAACGGCCCGATGTTCCGTTGAATAGAACTTTTCACAACCTCTCCTTGGGATGGACAAACAGCGCGAGTACGGGTCAGCGGCACCTGCCGATGCTCGCCGCCCTCAGGCATCGCGCGACGGGGGGTTGCGATGCAACTAGGCGCAACCCGCCGTGCGGCGCGTAGTTTAACGGTTGCGCCGGATTATATGGGTGCGAAATATGCCGGCACATTGAAAAAAATCCCCTGATTCGTCCCTAGGACACCTAATTGCAAGCGGACAGAAAGGCCGCTCCTCCGTGAAAACCCTTGCTTCAGGCATGGAATGGGTTGACCTGCTTGGCGTTTAGTCGTATAACAACGGGGCAGGATTTCAAGCGGCGAGTGTGAATCGGTCTTTCGTAGTTCGCCCATCAGGTACTTCGGCTGGTCCTATTACCCTTCCTTGATTTTCATGCGCTTCCGGGCTTCGGCCCTGTTTTACTTTCTTTAGGAATCAGTAATATGGAAACCGGTACCGTCAAGTGGTTCAATGACGCGAAGGGCTTCGGCTTCATCACTCCGGACGCAGGCGGCGAAGACCTCTTCGCGCACTTCTCGGAGATCCGCGTCGACGGCTTCAAGACGCTCCAGGAAAACCAAAAGGTCCAATACGAAACCCGTATGGGCCCGAAGGGCAAGCAAGCGGCGAACATCAAGCCGGTCTAAGTTTCAAGCCGGCTCGATTTCGAGCGCCCAACAAAAACCCCGCCAAGTGCGGGGTTTTTTGTTTCCGCGGGCAGCCGCGCACGGCTGCACCGCAGCGCGGCCTTCAAGCTTCAGGCGAACACGCGGCGCGCGTGGATGCCAAGCCCGGTTGCCACGCTCGCGAGGCGATCGCCATAGACGGGCTGCGCGCCCGGGAACGCCGCGCCGAGCGCTTGCGAAAGGAACCTGAGGCCGGTGGAGCCACCGGTGAAGTAAAGCGCATCCACATCGGCCAGCGCCACGCCGGCTCGCCGCACCGTTTCGCGGGCCGCATCGACGATCCGTTGCGCGTCCTCACGGCCTGCTTCGATCAGTTGCCCCTCGTCGAACGCGAGCGCCAGATCGGTCTCGACATCGTCGAGGTCGATCGACGTCTGCCCGCCGGCAGCAACCCCGATCTTCGCCTCTTCGGCACGTGCCGCCAGCGCGTGGCCGAGCCGCCGAGTCACGACGCGCATGAGCCTCGCATGGTGGCGCGGGTCACGGTAGAGGTGGCGCGTCAACTCGAGTTCGCCGGTACGCTTGCCCGAGTAGACCGTGTTGATGAGGTGCCAGGTCGCCAGATCGAAATAAATCCGGTTCGGCACTTCGCGCCCTTCGGGATCGAGTGTGCGATAGCCGAGTTCGCGCAAGATCGTGGCCAATTCGACGCGCCGGTCGAAATCCGTCCCGGCCACGTGGACACCGTGGTGCGCGAGTACATCTTCCTTGCGCTCGATGCGGTGCATCCGCTCGGGCCCGACACGTACCAGCGAAAAGTCCGAGGTACCGCCGCCGATATCGGCGACCAGCACGAGCGCCTCGCTCGTCAGGCGTGCTTCGTAATCGAAGGCCGCGGCAATCGGCTCGTACTGAAAGTGAATTTCGCGCAGGCCGGCCGCGCGGGCGGCCGTCTCGAGCTGCTGCTGGGCGAGTGCATCGGCGCGCGGGTCGTCATCGACAAAGAAGACGGGGCGCCCGAGCACGGCGCGCTCGATCGGCGCATTCGCGCCCGCCTTGGCACACTGCATCAGATAGGCGATGAAGATACCGATGACATCGGTGTATTTGATCGCCGAGCCGTCGCCGAGATCGGTCATGCCGTCGATCAGCGGCGATCCGAGCACGCTCTTCATCGAACGCATCAGGCGGCCATCGTAGCCGTCGACATAGGCCGCAAGTGCGGCCCGCCCGTATTCGCGCCGGTTTTCGTCGGTATTGAAAAAGACGGCCGTAGGCAGCGTGGCATGCTCGCCCTCGACAGGGGCAAGGCGCACACCGTCACCGGCGGGCAGGGCCACAGCCGAATTCGACGTACCAAAGTCGATCGCGCAGTAAGTCAGCGCTTCCATCGGAGCTCGCTTTTATGCCGGGTGGGGGAGCGGCTTTTTAACACTTTTAGCGGGCCGCCGCAAGCCACTGCGTGGGCGGCCGCAAAGGCGGAACGCGGCTTGCTCGCCCGGACGAGAAGCGCGGCCCTTTTTCATCGAAGCAAGCCACATCCCCGGTCCGCATCCTCGCCGCCCGTTTTCCGGAGAACCGCCATTGTGACGACGCCTGCTCCGCCTGCCAGTGCCACCGCATCGCCGCCCGGCGAGATCCTCGAAACGGACCTGCCGTCGCGGCTCGACCGGCTGCCCTGGGGGCGCTTTCATACGTTGATTGTCGTCGCGCTCGGTATCACCTGGCTGCTCGACGGACTCGAAGTGACGCTGGCCGGTGCCGTGGCCGGTGCGCTGAAGTCGAGCCCGGTGCTGCGGCTCTCCGATGCCGACATCGGGCTGGTCGGCGGCATCTATATCGCCGGCGCCGTACTGGGTGCGCTCGGCTTCGGCTGGCTGACCGACCGGCTCGGGCGACGCAAGCTGTTCTTCATGACGCTCGGCCTCTATCTCGCCGCAACGGCAGCGACCGCATTTTCGTGGAGTCTCGCGAGCTTCGCGTTCTTTCGCTTCCTGACGGGTGCCGGGATCGGCGGCGAATACGCCGCGATCAACTCGACGATCCAGGAATTCACGCCCGCCCGCGTCCGCGGATGGACCGACCTCGGCATCAACGGCACGTTCTGGGTCGGCGCCGCGCTCGGCGCCCTGGGCTCGCTCGTCCTGCTCGACCCGCACCTCATGCCCGCCGACTGGGGCTGGCGGGCGTGCTTCTTCATCGGGGCGGCCCTGGCCGGCATCATCGTATTCATGCGCGTCTGGGTACCCGAAAGCCCGCGCTGGCTGCTCACCCACCATGCGCCCGAGGCGGCGCGAGAGATCGTTGAAGACATCGAAGCACGCTTTGCGCGCGCCGGCCGCCGGCCGTTGTCCAACGAGCTCAGCACACTGCGGCTCAGGGAACGCACGCATACGCCGCTCACCGAAGTGTTCACGACGCTGTTCGTTCACCACCGGCAGCGTTCGCTCGTCGGCCTGTCGCTGATGACGGCGCAGGCGTTCTTCTACAACGCGATCTTCTTCACCTATGCGCTCGTACTGACCGACTTCTACGGCGTGCCCGGCAACAACGTGGGGTGGTACCTGCTGCCGTTCGCACTCGGCAATTTTCTCGGGCCGCTCGTGCTTGGCCATGCGTTCGACACGATCGGCCGCCGTCCCATGATCGCGTTCACCTACGCCATTTCCGGCATCTTGCTCGCCGGCAGCGGCTACCTGTTCGCGCTCGGCAAGCTGACCGTGGTCGAGCAGACCATCGCCTGGATGACGATCTTCTTTTTCGCCTCAGCGGCCGCGAGTTCGGCCTACCTGACCGTGAGCGAGTCGTTCCCGCTCGAAGTGCGCGCGCTGGCGATCGCGGTGTTCTATGCGTTCGGCACGGGCCTCGGCGGCATCGCAGGCCCGGTTTTCTTCGGACGCCTCATCGACACGCAATCGCGCGGCGCCGTTTTCACCGGCTATCTGGTCGGCTCCGCGTTGATGCTCGCAGCGGCCGTCATCGCCGGCATCTGGGGCGTCGACGCACAGCGGCGTCCGCTGGAGCATGTCGCGACACCGCTCTCGGCCGTCATGGACGACTGAGCGCGGCGTCGGCGATCAGGCAGCCGACGGCGTGAGACGCGCGTCGACGCGGCGCCGATTGATCCGCAGCACGAGCACCGAGCCGATAAGGCACAGGCCGCCCGAAATCATCGATGCAACGGTATAGGTGCCCAGGCTCGCGCGCAGCAACCCTGCCCCGAACGCGGCGAAGGCTGCACCGAGTTGATGGCCTGCGACGATCCACCCGAACACGACCGGCGCGGCGTCCTTGCCGAAGCGGTCCGTCGTGAGGCGGACAGTTGGCGGCACGGTGGCGATCCAGTCGAGGCCGTAGAACATCGCGAACAGCGGCAGGCCGAAGAAGTCGATACCGAAAGCGTGGGGCAGATAGATCAGCGAGAGCCCGCGCAAACCGTAATACCAAAACAACAGGATGCGGCTGTTGAAGCGATCCGAGAGCCAGCCCGAGAGCGTCGTACCGAACAGGTCGAAGATGCCCATCGCAGCGAGCAGCGACGCGCCCTGCACTTCCGTCATGCCGTAGTCGCCGCACATCGCGATCAAGTGCGTGCCGATGTAGCCGTTGGTACTCGCGCCGCAAATGAAAAAACTGAAGAACAGGAGCCAGAAATCACGGGTCTTGCCCGCCGTAATCAACGTGCCGAATGCCAGCGCGAGCGGATTCCCGGTCGATGCGCCCGACACGAGCGGGGCATCCGGCGCTTCGCCATACGGACGCATGCCGAGCGATGCCGGCCGCTCGGGCAGAAACAACGCGACGATGGGCAGGATGACGGCCGCGACCGCGGCAACGATCAGGACGACAGGCCGCCAGCCGTGGTGCTCGGCCACAGCCGCAAGCAGTGGCAGGAAGACGAGCTGACCGGTGGCCGAACTTGCAGTCAGGATACCCATCACGAGGCCGCGCCGCTCGGTGAACCAGCGGTTGACGACCGTTGCCGACAACGTAAGTGCCGCCACACCGGTGGCACCGCCGACCATCACGCCCCAGATGAGAATCATCTGCCAAGGTGCCGTCATCATCGACGACAGCGCAACGCCGCCTGCCATAATCGCCAGCGCGACGAGCAGCGTGGGCCGCACGCCGAAACGCTGCATCGACGCCGCGGCGAACGGGCCCGTCAGGCCATAGAGTGCGATGTTGACCGAAATCGCGAGCGAGATCGTGGCGCGGCTCCAGCCGAACTGATGTTCGAGCGGCACCATCATGACGCTCGGCGTGGCCCGCGTGCCGGCGGCGGCCAGCAACACCAGGAAGACGACGGCGGCGACGAACCACCCGTAGTGAAACCGCCCGCTTATACGCTGTGCTACCCAGTTCATCGGGACTCCTCGAAATATGTGGCGGCCGGCACCGGCTGCCCAACGCGACTGTTATCGATAGGTATGTACGACGGGGACTCCCCCGCTCCCCGCCGCAACAGACGTTACAGATCAGTCACATCGGGATGTTGCCATCGTAGTTACCGATCGGTAACATGTCAATACGGTCGATTCGTAGTGCCGATCGAAGAAGGGAGAACTCAGATGACGCGCAGTACCGGAAGCAAACCCGCCAGTTCGCGCCCGCATACGGCCGGCGCTACCGCGCAGCAGTTGCTGCTACGTGCGGCCGGCGAGCTGTTTTATCAGGAAGGGGTGCGCGCTGTCGGCGTCGATGCCGTGGTAGAACGGGCCGGCGTGAACAAAATGAGCCTTTACCGGCAGTTTTCGTCGAAAGACGAGCTGGTTGTGGCGTACCTCGAACAAGCGAGTGAGCTGTTCTTCGCCCGTTTCGACAGCAGTATCGAGAAGCACCCGGGCGATCCCGTCCGACAGATCGCGCAGTATTTCGAAGATCTGATGCGGCGGGCATCGCGCGAGGGGTACCGCGGCTGCCCGTTCGTCAACGTGTCGGCGGAGTTTCCTGACGCGACAGACCCGGCACGCCAATGCGTGGCCCGCAACAAGGCCGAGCTGATGGCGCGGCTCGTCGCGCTTGCGACGGCCGCCGGTGCGGCCGATCCGCAGCAGCTGGCCGATTCGCTCGCGCTTCTGATCGAGGGCGTCTATGCGGCGAGCCAAACTTATGGCCCCGGATGCGGGCCGATCGTCGCGGCGCCGCGCATCGCCGAGCAACTCGTTGCCGCTGCCTGCGCGGCACCGGCCCGAAGCGCGTTACCGCGCGCGTGAACACCTGGGTGTCTTGAAGGATTTCATATTGAACACTGAAGCACCGGCCCCCGCCTCCGCGAACGGCGATGCGGTCATCGAGGCGACGCGGCACTGGCTCGCACGCGCCGTGATCGGACTGAATCTCTGCCCGTTCGCCAAGGCCGTCTACGTGAAAGAACAGATCCGCTACGTTGCCAGCGAGGCGCGCGATTTCGAGGGTGTGCTAAGCGATCTCGATGCCGAGCTGACGACGCTGATCGAAGCGGCGCCTGAGCACATCGACACGACGCTGCTGATTCTGCCCTTCGCCCTGGCCGATTTCGTCGATTTCAACGATTGCGTGCACTTCGCCGAACGGCTCGTTGCCCAGCGCAAGCTCGACGGCATCGTGCAGGTGGCAAGTTTCCATCCGCATTACCAGTTCGAGGGCACGGGTCCCGACGATATCGAAAACTATACGAACCGTGCGCCCTACCCGATTCTGCATTTGCTGCGGGAGGCCAGTGTCGAGCGCGCTGTCGATGCGTTTCCTGATGCGGCGCAAATCTATGCGCGCAATGAAGAGACGATGCGCCGCCTCGGCCACGAGGGCTGGCGCAAATGGATGGAAGACGAGCGCCCCGCCTGAGCGGGCACACCACCCGGCTCAGGCCGGCGTGAAGAAGCGTTCGCGCAGCTCGGCTAGGCCGAGCGTGTCGAGCACTTCGTGCAGACGCTCGGTCGGCCGGCGCCGCGGCAAATCCTTGTACTGCGCAATGATGAGCTCGTTCTTCATCGAGTGCTCCCAGCCGACGAGCTCGGTGACGCTCACCTGATACCCGTGCGCTTCGAGCTGGAGACAGCGCAGCACATTCGTGATCTGGCTGCCGAACTCGCGCGTATGCAGCGGGTGGCGCCAGATTTCGGTCAGCGCATTGCCGAGCGACTTCCCCTTGTTCTTGCGCAGCACGCCGGCCACCTCGGCCTGACAACACGGCACGAGCACGATGTAGCGCGCCGCCTTCTCCAGCGCGAAGCGGATCGCATCGTCGGTCGCCGTATTGCAGGCGTGCAACGCCGTCACCACGTCGACCGTTTCCGGCAAACGTTTGGAGTCGATGGATTGCGCCACAGACTCGTTCAAAAAGGACATCTGCTTGAATCCGAGTCGCGCCGCGAGTACCGTCGAGCTCTCCACGAGTTCGGGGCGCGTTTCGATACCGTAGACGTGTGACGTCTCGCTCGGACGCTCCTTGAAAAACAGGTCGTAGAGAATAAAACCAAGATAGGACTTGCCTGCGCCGTGGTCGACGAGGGTCACGCCACCTTTCGCGCGTATGACGTCGTCGAGCAACGGCTCGATGAATTGAAACAAGTGATAGACCTGCTTCAGTTTGCGGCGGCTATCCTGATTCATTTTGCCTTCGCGCGTCAGGATATGGAGCGCCTTCAGGAGCTCGATCGACTGGCTTGGGCGGATTTCGTAGCTTTTGGTGGACATCGGAAGATCAGTGCGAGCCATCACGGCGAGCCGAAACGGCTGGCAGTGACGGGTAACCGTAATGGCGGGCCGGTCGTGCGAGATACGTGCGACAGCCTACAGAACGACGAGTGCAATCGCGTCAGTTTACCGAAAAGTGCACGACGCGCGCCGTGGCAGAACTGGAACGCATTATGCATCGTGGACACCTCTCGTGCGCTGCGGCCCGCGCTGTGCCGGCCGGCAAGCCTGTGATCAGGGCGCGCGCGTGACGCGCCGGGGTGTGTTACGTAACGACGAACACGTGTTGAGACGAGCTGATGCCAGTCTTTAGCGCGCTCGAAAACGAGTAGATGAAAAGGACGACTGCGATGGCCACGATACCGAACTCAGACGCGGAGCAGAAGTTTCAGGCAATGCTCGCCAATTTGCTCAACACGCAGTCCGCCTGGTCGGAGAAGCAGCAACTCGAACTGGAAATGGCCCGCGACATTTCCGTCGAAATGCTGCGGCTTGCCGAGTCGATGCGCGACACGGGCGGCGGACTCGAGACGATGCTGACGCTGCTCAAATACGCAAAAGTGATGGATTTCATCCTGACCACGCTTGCCTCGCGCCGCGAGATCCGTCCGCAAACGCTGCGCGTGATCTTCAAGCTCGCCGGGCTCAAGGTCGACGAAGCCTATCCGGGCTGACGCGCGCCAAGCCGCCACAGCGATGTGATTTCCGCCGCACGGGCCCGAAACAGCGGATCGTTCGGATCCGACGCCTTCGGGTGCGTCGGACGAATGTCCTCTCGCCCGAGCACGATCAGGCCTGCCGCATCGATCATCTCGAGCAGCGCTTCGCGCGTACGCAACCCCAGGTGCTCGGCGAAGTCCGACAGAATCAACCAACCCTCCCCGCCCGGCTCCAGATGCGCCGGCAGCCCGGCCAAAAAACCGCGCAGCATCCGGCTGTCCGGGTCATAGATCGCATACTCGATCGGCGAACTCGGCCGTGCAGGCAACCAAGGCGGATTGCAAACCACGAGCGGCGCGCGCCCAGGCGGGAAAAGGTCCGCATCAAGTATGTCGACGCGCGCACCGAGATCAAGGCGCGCGATGTTTTCGCGCGCGCAGGCGAGCGCGCGTGCATCGGCCGCCAGTTCGCGCTGCACGAGGCCACGCTGGTCCTCGGCCTGCTGCTGCGCCGCTACGAGCTTCGGCCCGATCCGGACTACCGGCTGAAGGTGACCGAGCGGCTGACGCTCATGCCGGAGGGCCTGCGGCTGCGGCTGGAGCGGCGGGCGACTCCCGCCCCGGCGGTGCGGGTGCCGGTCCCGGACGAGGGGAACGTCTCAGGCCCGCGCTGTCCAGTGCACGGGGCGGGTGACTGACGCCGGCAGGCGGGTGCCCTGGTTGCCGCGGGCCGCGTTGAGCTGGGGCTGGGTCAGGAAGAACGCGTCCGTCAGGTCGGCGTCGGTGAGGTCCGCGTCCCGCAGGTCGGCGCCGATCAGGTCCGCGCCGCGCAGATCGGCTCCCGTGAGGTCGGCGGCGATGAGGTAGGCGCCGCGCAGACTGGCCCCGCGCAGATCGGCGCCTTTCAGCCGGGCGCCGATCAGGTCGGCGCCGCGCCGGTCCTTCTTCCTGCCCTTCTTGCCGTTCGCCCCGGCCCGCGCCAGTTCGCTGGTGCGCAGCAGGAGCACGTTGACCTCCTGCCGGTGGGCGCCCACGTCCAGCGCGGCGAGCTCCTCGGGCGCCAGGAGGGTCAGCCGCTCGGTCTCCTGCAGGGCCCCGCGCAACTCCGCGTGGACCGGGCGGGCGGCGGGCAGGGTGAGCGCCTCGGTCAGGTA
>CBJMQH010000122.1:0-11899 GCA_966431825.1 uncultured Trinickia sp. | reverse complement strand
GACCAGAATCGAGGTCGCACCGAGCGCCTGGTTCAATGTCTTGATCAGGTTCGCCGTGATGCCGAGCGAAATCGGGTCCAGACCGGCGAAGGGCTCGTCGTACATGATGAGTTCGGGATCGAGCGCAATCGCGCGCGCGAGCGCGACGCGCCGCGCCATGCCGCCCGAGATCTGCGACGGTGCGAGATCGCGTGCGCCGCGCAGGCCCACTGCGTTGAGCTTCATCAGGACGAGATCGCGGATCAGCGCGTCGGGCAGGTCCGTGTGCTCGCGCAGCGCGAACGCGACGTTGTCGAACACGGTCATGTCGGAGAACAGCGCGCCGAACTGAAACAGCATGCCCATCTTCCGGCGCAGCGCGTACAGGCCTTCGCGCGTCTGTTTGCCGACGTCCTGGCCCTGAAACAGCACTTCGCCGCGGCGCGCACGCTCGAGGCCGCCGATGAGCCGCAGGACGGTCGTCTTGCCGCCGCCGGAGCCACCCATCACAGCCACGACCTGCCCCCGCTCGAAGCGCATGTTCAGGTTCGAGAGGACGAGCCGACCGTCGTCATAGCCGAAATCGACGTTGCGGAGCTCGAGGATGGGCGCGGAGGCTGAAGGCGGCACGAAGCGGGCGATCCTGGTTTACACGGAAGCCGAATTATAGGGCCTTAGTTGCAACCCTGTCGTGACTCCAGGCGTTGCCCGCTGGCAACGGTCAATCCCGGCGTTGCAGCAGCGCAGACAGTGAGCGAACTGCGGCAGCGGGGTCCGGCGCCTCGGTAATCGCGCGCACGAGCGCCGCGCTGCCTACGCCCGTCGACGCCACGGCGGGAAGCGTCGACGCGTCGATGCCGCCGATCGCGACGAACGGCACGACCCCGTCCAGCAGCTGCACGAGCCGCGTCAGCCGGGCGAGGCCTTGGGGCGCGGAGGCGAGTTGCTTCGTGCGGGTCGGGAAAACGGCGCCGAACGCGACATAGCTCGGATGACAATGCAACGCGCGCAACAATTCGTAGTAGCCGTGCGTCGACAAGCCGAGATGCAGGCCTGCGGCTGCGATCGCACCGAGGTCGGCCGTGTCCAGATCCTCCTGCCCCAAATGCACGCCGTACGCGCCGGCGGCGATCGCCTCGCGCCAGTAATCGTTGATGAAGACGGCTGCGTCGTAGCGGCGCCCTGCAGCCACGCTACGCGCGATTTCGTCGGGGAGCCGATCCGGCGCGGCCGCCTTGACACGCAACTGGACCGTTTTTACCCCGAGCGCGAGCAGGCGTTCGACCCAGTCTGCGCTGGGCACGACGGGGTACAGGCCAAGCCGCGGGGGACAGGGCGCGAACGGCGCAGCGGGGGCCGAGGGCAAACCGACGATTCGCGGAAAGCGGGCCAGATCGATCGGCCAGGCGTCGTCGGCGCGCGCCTCGTCGCCGTCGCGCCACGCAAGCGCGAGCACGAGCGCGTCGGGTACGTCGAAGCCGCAATCCAGGAAGCTCGCAAGCGCGGGGATCCAGTCCTCGCCCGGCGCCCCCTCGAGCGCGTAGCGTGCGTCGCCGAGCATCAGGCGGACACCGGCCGGATCGGCCTCCAGGACACCTGCGCCTTGCGCGAGCCATGCGGGGCGTTGGCCGTTCTCCGTGTCGCGGCCGTTCGCATTCGCCACGACAATCAGGTCGCCCTTGCGCGGCGTATCGGGCGGCGTCAGGCAAACGCGCCATGCAGTGTCCGTACGCGGCCACTCGCCGAGGCGGGCGCGGATGCGTTCGGCCGCTTCGATCAGCTCGTCCGCAGGCGGCCAGAAGAAGTCGCGATCGGCAAAAGCGAGCGTGCGCATGTCACACCCCGCCCTGGTGCCAGAACGGCATGCCGACGACCGGCGTGCTGGCAACGGCGCTCTCGCGCTCGGCCATCGGACCGGCCCGGAACGCGTCGCGACCGGCCTGCACCGCCTGCGCGAAGGCGCGGGCCATCGCGCTCGGGTGCGTCGCCTGCGAGACCGCCGTATTGAGCAGCACGCCGTCGAAGCCCCATTCCATGACTTGGCAAGCGTGCGAGGGGACGCCGAGACCCGCGTCGACAATGAGCGGCACATCGGGCAGGCGCTCGCGCAGCACGCGCAGCCCGTAGGGGTTGACGACGCCCTTGCCCGTGCCGATCGGTGCGCCCCAGGGCATCAGCGCCTCACACCCGGCATCGACGAGGCGTCGCCCGATCACAAGGTCCTCCGTGCAATACGGCAGCACCTTGAAGCCGTCCTTGACGAGCCGTGCCGCCGCATCGACCAAGCCGATCGGGTCCGGCTGGAGCGTGAAGTCGTCACCGATCAGTTCCAGCTTGATCCACTCGGTTTCGAAGATTTCACGTGCCATGTGGGCCGTCGTGAGCACTTCGTCGATACTCTGACAACCCGCGGTGTTGGGCAACAGCGGCACCGCGTGGTGCTTGAGCAGGTCGAAGAAGCCGGCCTGCGCCGTTTCCGCCTGCATCTGGCGACGCAGTGCGACGGTAACCATGCCCGGCGTCGCCGCCGCGATCGAATCGGACAACGACTGCAGCGATGGATAGCGCGATGTGCCGAGCAGCACGCGGCTCGCGAACGTCTGGCCGTAGAGGGTGAGCGAATCCGGCTCGGGCGAAGCGGCTGCAAGAGAAGCGGTGTTCATCGAGTAATCCTTTGGCTTGGCGAAACGCACCGCCCGGTGGATGAGAACCGGTTGCGGCGGCCGAACGAAAGCGGCTGCGCTGTCAGCCGCCTGCGACCGGGTGCACGATGTCGAGCTTGTCGCCGGACTGCAGCGGACGCGCCGCATGCTGCGAGCGCGCAACGAACTGCCCGTTGACAGCAACGGCGAACGGCGGACGCGCGCCGAACGCAGCGAGCGCATCGGCAACGGTTGCACCGTCGGTCAGCGTGAAAGTTTTTTGATTGACCAGGATATCCATAGTGATGCGGCGGTTCTTCAGCGATCGATGTGGGTAGTCGGGGTCGTGCCGGGCACGGCGGCCAGGTGCAGCATGTCCGACCAGCGCGCGTCGCCGCGCCACTGCGCGAACGTACCGGCATCGGCCACGCGGCCGGTCAGCACGGCGCACGCCAGTGCCGCGGCGGTGTCCGACACTTCGGGCGCGATCATATAGCCATGACGATACAGCCCGTTCACGGTGACTCTCCGTGCGCCATCCCAAACAACGGCGGGGCGATGGTCGGGCAGCGTCGGCCTGCACTGCGTATTCAGTTCGAGGATGCGCGCCTCGCCGAATGCGGGATGCACGGCGAACGCCGCGCTCAGCAACTCGAGCGCCGAGCGTACCGTGACCGGCGACATATCCTCGCCCTCGATTTCAGTCGCCCCGATCACATACAAGTCGTCTTGCTTCGGCGCGATATAGATCGGATAGCGCGGGTGCAATAGCCGTACCGGGCGCGTAAGACCGATGCCGGGCGCGTGAATGCGTGCGACCTCGCCGCGGATACCGCGCAACGCCGGCAGCACCGGCTTCGCGCCCAAACCGCGGCAATCGACGATGAGCCCGGCATCCGGCAGCGCTGCATCGTCGATATTCGTGTGCCAGTGCGTTGCGACCCTGCGTTGTGCAAGTCCGGCGGCGAGCGCACCGAGCACCTGCCGGTTGTCGAGCTGGCCCTCGTGCGGCAACAGCCACCCCTGATTGAAGCGGCGCGCGAGCGCGGGCTCGGCCGCGTCGAGCGCGGCGGCATCGAGTGTCAGGAAACCGTCGTTGCCGGCGAGTTCGGCCGGGGCGTTCGCGCGCACGCGCCGCTCGAACAGCGCGGCCTCGGCGCGATCGGCCCGGTGCCAGACGACCAGCGTCCCGTTACGTTGGAAGAAGACCGGCTCGGGCAACTGCTCGATGAGGCGCGGCCATGTGTCGAGCGAGGCGGCGCCGAGGGCGACGATAAGCGGCTCCGCGACCGCGGCTTCTGCGAGCGGCGCGAGCATCGCCGCCGCTACCCAGGCGGCGGCGCCCGAGCCGGCGGCATCGCCGCGCTCGTACAGCGCGACACGCAACCCTTCGCCGGCAAGACGCCAGGCGACGAGGCGCCCGCAAAGCCCGCCGCCGAGCACGGCGACATCAGGCTGGCCCATCCGGGGCTGGCCCATTTTGGGCTGGCCCGTATCAGGCTGGCCCATCCGGGGCTGGCCCCCATTGGGTCGGCTCATCGCGGATTGGGCGCTGTCGGGCCCGTCACAAAAATCGACTGAAGATTGAGCGCTCATCGGATCGGTCCTTTCGCGCATGCGTGATATTCGCGCATGCCAAGGACGAAACCGGCGGCAAAGCCGGCCGGGCGAATGGATGGCGCGTTGCAAGCAAGCGGTCATGAACCGGCCTTCATGCAGCCATCGAACAGCCCGGCGGGGGGACAGGGTCGCCGAGACGGCACGGCGGACCCAGACGCAAAAGCGTTCCCGAAACTTCCCGCGCCGGTATTACCCGGATCGGGTGCGAAGGGTCTCTCTCAGCCTCGCTGCACGCACTGCCGGGCCGGCTTTCACCGAACCGACCGATGCACGAAGCACCCCTGTTTCGTCGGCGGACATTATCCCATAAAACTGCGGGCGGCCACAGACGGGTGGCGGCCTGCTGCAAGCCCGCTGCGGCTTTGCAGGCTTGGCCGGTGTGCCGCCGGCCCGAATACCGTCAAGTCAACTGCGCCGACGGGCTCTGGCACAATGTCCGGGCGCCGCCAGGTAGCAGGTTTGCTGCAACTGTGGCGTTAAGCGTCGTTTAATTCAGACCAAGTAACACTTGCGCAGCGCCTTTTTCCACGCGCGGCCCGGTAATTACCGGACCGCGGACCGACACTGATTTCTCGTTTCGGACGATCTATGACCCCAAGCACCCCGCCCCTCGCTTCGCGCGACCTGCCGCACGAGGACGAACGCATCTCGGCCTGGAGCCTCATCAAGCCCTATTGGGTGTCGGAGGAATGGAAAGGCGCGTGGGCGCTTTTGCTGACGATCGTCGTGATTGACCTCGTCACGGTGCGCATCAGCGTTTGGCTCAATAGTTGGAGCGCAGATTTCTTCAATGCGTTGCAAACCAAGGATGTCAAGAACTTCCCGCATCTGATGACGGTCTTCTGCCTCATCGTGGCGCTGCTGATCGTGATGTTCGTCTACCGCCGGTATTGGTTCCAAATGCTTAGCTTTCGCTGGCGGCAGTGGCTCACGACGCGGTACCTGCAGGAATGGCTCGGAGACCGCGCGTTCTATCGAATCGAGCGCGATCGCTTGACCGACAACCCGGATCAGCGGATCACCAACGACCTCGACGCGCTCGCGTCGGCGACCCTCTCGCTGTCGCTGGATCTGCTTTCGACCGTCGTCACGCTTGTCACATTTATCGTGATCCTTTGGACGCTCGGCGGCGCGCTCGCGTTCTCGCTCGGCGGCAACGCCTACACGATTCCAGGCTACATGGTGTGGGCCGCCGCGATCTATGCGCTCGGTGGCTCTATCGTCATGCAAAAGCTCGGTCATCCGCTCGTGTCGATCAACTACCAGCGGCAGCGGGTCGAAGCCGACTTCCGTTTCGGGCTCATTCGCATGCGCGAAAACGCTGAGCAAATCGCGCTTTATGACGGCATGCAGGTTGAGAAGACCGCCGCGCTCGGGCTGTTCACGCAGATCCGCAGCAACTGGTGGCGTCTGATGGCGTATACGAAGCGGCTCAACTTCGTGCTGAGCTTCTACGCCAATATCGCCTTCATCTTCCCGCTCGTGGTCGCCGCACCGAAGTACTTCGCGGGTGCCTATACGATGGGCGTTCTCATGCAGATCCGCTCGGCATTCGGCAATGTCAGCGATTCGTTCTCGTGGTTCATCAACAGTTACAGCACACTCGTCGAGTGGCGCGCCACGGTCAATCGTCTGCGCGAATTCAAGCGCGTCATGCGGACCGCGCACTTCGCAGAGTCCGTGTCGCCCGCGACCGAGCGCGGCGGCATCAATCTGCACTACGTCGACGCCGACACGCTGACGACACGCGGCCTCGTGCTCGCGCTGCCGAACGGCGCGCCGCTTGCGCGGATCGCAGACCTTTCGATTGCACCGGGCACACGCTGGCTCGTGCAAGGCCCGTCGGGCGCAGGAAAAAGCACCTTGCTGCGTGCCTTCGCAGGGCTTTGGCCGTTCGGCGACGGCGCGATCGACGCACCCGTCGGCGCACGCATGATGTTTGTGCCGCAGCAATCGTATATGCCGATCGGCACGCTCAAAGCCGCGCTGACCTACCCCGCGCCGGGCGATGCGTTCAGCGACGACGACTGCCGGGAAGCCCTGACCGCCTGCCGCCTGCACGCCTATACGACGCGTCTCGAAGAATCGGGGCACTGGGCGCGGATGCTCTCGCCCGGCGAGCAGCAACGGCTCGCGGCGGCGCGCGTGTTGCTGCACAAGCCCGACCTCGTCTTCCTCGACGAAGCGACGAGCGCACTCGATATCGACAACGAAGCGCGCATCTATCGCCTGCTCAACGAACGCCTGCCGAAGACGGCCATCGTCAGCGTGGCACACCGCGAGTCGGTCGCCGCATTGCATCCGAACGTGATCGAGATCGAACGGGCGGACGAACGCGAACTCGCCTGACGCGGCGTAACCCTGCGTGACCCTGCGTAACGCACGCGAAGGTCTCACAATCAGGCGCGCGGGACGGGCACGGCAGCGAGTGCCCGATAACGTGCGCCATGCGCATCGACGGTGCTCGAAAACAGCACGAGGGTATCGAAGTGCGGTGCCGCGGCGAACGCCTCGGCCATCGCCGGCATAGCCGATGCGTGCGCTACGGCAGTCGCACCGCGGGCCGGCTGGGTGCTGCGGTGCGCCCGATCGCGTTCGCGCGGCATCCGCGCCAGGGTGACATGAGGGCGAAACGGCCGATGATCGTCGACGGCCAAGCCGAGTTCTGCGACGAGCGCACGCACGCGTTCGACCACCGTCGATAGCGCGGGCGAGGCGGCGAAAGACGCGACCGCGAGCCGCGGATGCGCGGCGCTGGGCCAGCGCTCCACGCGTTCGAAACGAAGCGGTGCAATAGGAAGCACGGTCGAGGCAAGCCGTGCGGCGAGCGCCTCGCCTTTCTCGGCGGCAATCGAGCCGAGAAACGCGAGCGTCATATGGAGCTGCTCTGGGGGAACACGCCGGCCCGCATTGCTATTGGACAATGCGGCAAGCGCGGCGCGCGTGGCCGCGTCGGGCGTCAGTGCGATGAAGACGCGATGCCAGGCATCGTCCATGACAGTGCGCCCGCGGCGCGCGGGACTGACGCGCGCCGGGGCGTTTCGTTGCGTCAGCGCGGCAGCTCGGAACTGCCCATCAGGTACGCGTCGACGGCGCGCGCGCACTGGCGGCCTTCGCGAATCGCCCAGACGACGAGCGACTGGCCCCGGCGCATATCGCCGGCCGTGAAGACCTTGTCGACCGACGTGTAGTAGGCGCGCTCGCCCTCGGTCGATGCACGCACGTTGCCGCGCGCGTCCTTGTCGACCTTGAACGCGTCGAGCACCGGCGACACCGGTTGCGTGAAGCCCATCGCGAGCAGCACGAGGTCGGCCTTCATCTCGAACTCGGAGCCCGGCACTTCCTGCATCTTGCCGTCCTTCCACTCGACACGCGCGGCGATGAGCTTCTCGACCTTGCCGTTCTTGCCTTCGAAGCGCTTCGTTGCGACAGCCCAGTCGCGGCTGCACCCTTCTTCGTGCGACGAGGAGGTACGCAGCTTGACCGGCCAATACGGCCAGACGAGCGGCTTGTTCTCTTCCTCCGGCGGTTGCGGCAGCAGTTCGAACTGCGTGACGCTCTTCGCGCCATGACGATTCGACGTGCCCACACAGTCCGAACCCGTATCGCCGCCGCCGATCACGACGACGTGCTTACCCTTCGCAAGCAGTTGGTCAGGCACCTTGTCGCCCGCGTTGACACGGTTTTGCTGCGGCAGGAACTCCATCGCGAAGTGGATGCCTGCGAGCTCGCGGCCCGGCACCGGCAAATCGCGCGGCGTCTCTGCGCCGCCCGCGATCACGACTGCATCGAATTGCTCGCGAAGCGCCTCGGGCGAGATCGTTTCCTTCGCCATGTTGGCGATGTGTCCGGGCAGCGCATCCGCGCCGACGAAGACGCTCGTGCGGAACGTCACGCCTTCGGCTTCCATCTGGCGCATGCGGCGATCGATGAGCCACTTTTCGAGCTTGAAATCGGGGATGCCGTAACGCAGCAGGCCGCCGACGCGGTCGTTCTTTTCGAACACCGTTACCTCGTGGCCCGCACGCGCAAGTTGCTGCGCGGCCGCAAGGCCCGCAGGGCCCGAGCCGACGACAGCGACCTTCTTGCCCGTCTTCCTCTTGGCGGGCTGCGGTGCGACCCAGCCTTGCGACCAGGCCTTGTCGATGATCGCGTGCTCGATCGACTTGATGCCCACGGGGGCGGCGTTGATGCCGAGCGTGCAGGCGGCCTCGCACGGCGCCGGACAGATGCGGCCCGTGAACTCGGGAAAGTTGTTCGTCGAATGCAAGACTTCGATCGCGCGCTGCCAATCCTGGTGGTACACCAGATCGTTGAAGTCGGGAATGATGTTGTTGACCGGGCAACCGTTGTTGCAGAACGGAATGCCGCAGTCCATACACCGTGCGCCCTGAATCTTCGCGTCGTCGTCGGACAGCGCGAGCACGAATTCCTTGTAGTGCTTCACACGCGCGAGCGGTGCTTCGTAAGCCTCGTGGAGGCGCTCATATTCGAGAAAACCGGTTGCCTTGCCCATAAGGTTCTCTTCTATCCAGTTCGTCTGTATCGGGTGGGGGGCCGGGCGAAGCGTCGCGCGCGCCCGCTCATGCGGGCTCTTTCGACTACGCGTTCGTCCGGCATCGTCTTCGAGCAATCGGCCGCAGCGCCGCCATATCTCACGGCAGGCGCCTTAGGCGGCCGACGCTCATCGTTCGTCGTTTCGCGTCCGGGTCACGGTCATGCAGCCAGGGCCTCCTTGGCTGCCTTCTTCGCGCCGAGCTCGCCAAGCGCACGCTTGTACTCGGTCGGGAAGACCTTGACGAACTGACGGCGCGCCGCATCCCAGTTCTCGAGCAGCGCCTTCGCGCGCGGCGAACCGGTGAACTGGAAGTGACGCTCCACAAGCCCCTTGAGCAGCGCCTCGTCCGTCACGCCGCCATGCCAGAGTGCACGGTCAACGGTACGCTCCTGTTCGGCCTGCTGCAGCACCGGTTCGAGCACCACCATCGACTTGTTGCACTTGCCGGCGAACGTGCCGTCGGCGTCATAGACGAACGCGACACCCCCCGACATCCCGGCCGCGAAGTTGCGGCCCGTCTCGCCGAGCACGACGACCGTGCCGCCCGTCATGTATTCGCAGCCGTGGTCGCCCGTGCCCTCGACAACAGCGCTCGCCCCCGAGTTGCGCACGCAGAAGCGCTCGCCCGCCACCCCGCGCAGGTAGGCTTCGCCTTCGATCGCCCCATACATCACCGTGTTGCCACAGATGATGTTTTCTTCGGACTTGCCGCGGAAATCGTTCGTCGGTCGGATGATGATGCGGCCGCCGGACAGGCCCTTGCCCACGTAGTCGTTGCCGTCACCCACGAGGTCGAGCGTGACGCCGCGCGAAAGGAACGCACCGAAGCTCTGGCCGGCCGTGCCCTTCAACTGGATATGGATCGTGTCGTCGGGCAGGCCCTCGTGACCGTACTTCTTCGCAATCGCCCCCGAGAGCATCGCGCCGACGGTGCGGTTCACGTTGCGTACGGGCTGGATAAACGAGACATGCTCGCGATTTTCGATGGCCGCGCGCGCCTTCTCGATCAGCGTATGGTCGAGCGCGCGCTCGAGACCGTGGTCCTGCGTCTCGACATGCTTGCGCGCGACGTCCGCCGGCACGTTCGGCTGATAGAAGATGTTCGAGAAATCGAGCCCCTTCGCCTTCCAGTGCTCGACGCCACGGCGCATGTCGAGCAGATCCGCGCGACCGATCAGGTCGTCGAATTTGCGCACGCCGAGCTGGGCCATGATCTCGCGCACTTCCTCTGCAACGAAGAAGAAGTAGTTCACGACGTGCTCGGGCTGGCCCTGGAATTTGGCGCGCAGGACCGGGTCCTGCGTCGCGACGCCGACCGGGCACGTATTCAGATGGCACTTGCGCATCATGATGCAGCCTTCCACGACGAGCGGTGCCGTGGCGAAGCCGAATTCGTCGGCGCCGAGCAGCGCGCCGATCACGACGTCGCGGCCCGTCTTCATCTGGCCGTCGGCCTGGACGCGAATGCGGCCGCGCAGGCGGTTCAGCACGAGCGTTTGCTGCGTTTCGGCAAGACCGAGTTCCCACGGCGTGCCGGCATGCTTGACCGACGACAGCGGCGAGGCACCCGTGCCGCCATCATGACCGGCGATCACCACGTGGTCGGCCTTCGCCTTGGCCACGCCGGCGGCCACCGTGCCCACACCGACTTCCGACACGAGCTTCACCGAGATGCTGGCGATCGGGTTCACGTTCTTCAGATCGTGAATCAGCTGGGCCAGGTCCTCGATCGAATAGATGTCGTGGTGCGGCGGCGGCGAAATGAGGCCGACGCCCGGCACCGAATAACGCAGCTTGCCGATATATTCGGACACCTTATGGCCGGGCAGCTGGCCGCCTTCGCCGGGCTTCGCTCCCTGCGCCATCTTGATCTGGATCTGGTCGGCCGAAGCGAGGTACTCGGCCGTGACGCCGAAGCGGCCCGACGCGACCTGCTTGATCTTCGAGCGCAGCGAATCGCCATCCTTCAGCGGGATATCGCGCACGACTTCCGGGCCGATCACCGACGCGAGCGTGTCGCCGTTCTTGATCGGAATGCCGCGCAATTCGTTGCGATAGCGGTTTTCGTCTTCGCCGCCTTCGCCCGTGTTCGACTTGCCGCCGATGCGGTTCATCGCGACGGCCAGCGTGGCGTGGGCTTCCGTGCTGATCGAGCCGAGCGACATGGCCCCCGTCGCGAAACGCTTGACGATGTCCTTCGCCGACTCGACTTCGTCGAGCGGGATCGCCTTCGTCGGCTCGACCTTGAACTCGAACAGGCCGCGCAGCGTCATGTGACGGCGCGTCTGGTCGTTGATGAGGTGAGCGTATTCCTTGTACGTCTGATACGAGTTGCTGCGTGTCGAGTGCTGCAGCTTCGCGATCGCATCGGGCGTCCACATGTGCTCTTCGCCGCGGACGCGATAGGCATATTCGCCGCCGGCGTCGAGCATGTTCGCGAGCACGGGGTTGTCGCCGAATGCTTCGCGGTGCAGACGAACCGCTTCCTCGGCCACTTCGAAGAGGCCGATGCCGCCGACCTTGGATGCCGTGCCCTTGAAGAACTTCTCGACGAGCTCGCTGGCAAGACCCACCGCTTCGAAGATCTGTGCACCCGTGTAGGACATGTAGGTCGAGATGCCCATCTTGGACATGACCTTCTGCAGCCCCTTGCCAACCGCCTTCGTGAAGTTGTAGACGGCCTTCTCCGGCGACAGGTCGCCCTTCATGCCCTGCGCGATCTGGGCAAGGGTTTCCATCGCGAGATACGGGTGGACCGCCTCGGCACCGTAACCGGCAAGCAGTGCGAAGTGATGGACTTCGCGCGCCGAGCCCGTTTCGACGACGAGGCCCGTGCTCGTGCGCAGACCGTGCGTGACGAGGTGCGTGTGGATCGCGGCGGTGGCGAGCAGTGCCGGAATCGCGACGTTGTCGCGATCGGTGCGGCGGTCCGACACGATCAGGATGTTGTAGCCCGACTTGACCGCGTCGACAGCCTCGGCGCAGAGCGAAGCAAGGCGTGCCTCGATCCCTTCCTTGCCCCAGGCCACCGGATAGCAGACGTTCAGCTCGTACGAGCTGAACTTGCCGCCCGTGTACTGATCGATCGCGCGGATCTTCG
>CBJMQH010000121.1:0-11901 GCA_966431825.1 uncultured Trinickia sp. | reverse complement strand
GAACGCGTCGGCAATCACGTCCTTCACGACGATATCGTTACCTTTCTTCGGGTTCTTGAACTTCATCCACGGGCCGCCGTCCACGAGCTGCGCACCGAATTCCTTCTGCGCCAGCGCGTAGCCCGCATCACGGAATGCACCTTCCGTGAACTTCATGATGTTGCCCTTGTGCACGAGCGTGACCGAGCGGCGGTCGTTGTCGATCGCGTACTGGATCGCCTTGCGCACGAGACGCTCCGTGCCTTCGCGCGACACGGGCTTCACACCGATACCCGACGTTTCCGGGAAGCGGATCTTCTTCACGCCCATTTCTTCGCGCAGGAACTTGATGACCTTCTTCGCCTGCTCCGATTCGGCCGCCCATTCGATACCGGCGTAGATGTCTTCCGAGTTCTCGCGGAAGATCACCATGTTGGTTTTCTCCGGCTCACGGACCGGCGAAGGCACGCCCTTGAAGTACTGCACGGGGCGCAGGCAGACGTACAGGTCCAACTCCTGGCGCAACGCGACGTTCAGCGAGCGGATCCCGCCGCCGACCGGCGTCGTGAGCGGCCCCTTGATCGACACGACGTAGTCCTTCAGGACTTCGAGCGTTTCTTCCGGCAGCCACACGTCCGGACCGTAGACCTTCGTCGCCTTCTCGCCCGCGTAGATTTCCATCCAGTGGATCTTGCGCTTGCCGCCGTACGCCTTTTCAACCGCCGCGTCGACCACCTTGATCATCACGGGCGTGATGTCGAACCCCGTGCCGTCACCCTCGATGTACGGAATGATCGGTTGGTCGGAAACGTTGAGCGAATAGTCCGCGTTGACGGTGATCTTCTCACCGCCCGTCGGAACCAAGATGTGCTGATACGGCATGATCGACTCCAGTGTTGGCTGTGCGGGTGGATAGCTAAATACAGTGAAACGGGCGATATCGGGCGGATCGATGTTGCGTCACCCGTGAAACACGGAGGTCTCGCCTCGTATCGCCCTCGCTGCACGTCGTGTCGTTGCGGCTGGCGGCGCGCGCAGCTTGCGCGCGCCGGCTCGCATGCGGCCGGACCGCTATTCTAGCCCACGCGGTCACAAGGGCGGCGCGGCAACAGGCGGCAGACCGGCGCATCGCTTCCCATGCGAGCGCATGTCACGAAGCTCAGCGTTCAATCCTCTCAGTCTTAGGTCTTATATAAGACAAAGGACTTAGCGTTCCGTATTATGCATTAACATTCCGCCATTTGCCATAGCGCCCCGTCGGCGTGCGGCGGCGCGCGTCCTTCGCCCGCCGGCTCCCGCTCACTGCCCTCTTGCTCCGTATGCGCCTCATCGCCCTCAACAAGCCATTCGGCACGATCTGCCAGTTCTCGCCGCACGAAACGCGGGCCTCGCTCGCCGACTGGGTCGACGTGCCCGGCGTCTACCCCGCCGGCCGGCTCGACGCGGACAGCGAAGGGCTGTTACTGCTCACCGACGACGGTGGCCTGCAGACGCGCATCGCAGAACCGCGCCACAAGCTCGTCAAACGTTATTGGGCGCAAGTCGAAGGGATCCCCGGCCAAGATGCGCTTGCCGCCCTTGCGCGCGGCGTCGATCTCGGCGATTTCGTCACGCGCCCCTGCAAGGTGCACCGGATCGACGAGCCGGCCGCGCTTTGGCCGCGCGTCCCGCCGGTGCGGTTCCGCGCCGCCATTCCGACCGACTGGATCGAACTCGCCATCACAGAAGGGAAGAACCGCCAGGTCCGGCGCATGACGGCTGCCGTCGGCTTTCCGACGTTACGGCTCGTGCGGGTCGGTATCGGCGCGCTCGATCTGTTCTCGCTCGGGCTGGCCCCGGGGCAGTGGCGTACGCTACCGCCCCGCGCCCCCTGGGACGGGATGCCGCGCTGACATCGCAACCGACGCCTTCCCCTCACCGCGGTGTAGTGCCGGATATCGCTAAGTGTTTGTTGCACAAGGCATTGCTGCCGCCCCGGGCACCGTTTCGGCAAACCAAGGCGAGCACAATTGCCGCCGGCCACAAAAAGAATAGTCTTTTTGCGTCAACGAGCGTCAACCGGCCTGCGAGCTCGCGCGTTATTCGACGCAGATGCCGCTTGAAGCTATCCGGCATTCGCCTCCGGCCAGACCATCCACATTGCGAAAGCGGTGAGATCGGGTGACCGACGGGCTCGCAGACGCGTCGGCAAAAAATGTTTGATGCGGCTGTCAACCGAAAGGTGGATGGCACGTTTACCGACTTGACTCATTGACCGGGTCATTTGGTTAATTAACTAAATCTGAGGATTCAGAACATGAACAAACTGATCGCCGCTCTGGTCGCTGGCCTGTTCGCAACGGCTGCTTTCGCACAAGCTTCGGCTACGACGGACGCTTCGGCTCCGGCAGCTGCTTCGGCACCGGCTAAGAAGATGGCTAAGAAGCACCACGCCAAGAAGGCCAAGAAGGCCGCCAAGGCAGAAGCCGCTTCGGGCGCTTCGGAGTAAGTTTGTTGTAACAACGCAGTCAAAAATTAGCTGTACTGCCGTTTTTGACGGCGTTGCAAGGCAGGTGTCCGCAAGGCGCCTGCCTTTGTTTTTTTCCGCGCCCGGTTTAGGCCGTCCGAGCCGGCGCCCCGCGCCAAGCTTACGTTTTGCTTCGATATGGGCGGCTCGCGTAACATCCGGGTCGGACATTCAACGACAAGGAGTCGTGCCGTGCGTTTTTCCATTCGCTCGTGGCTCGCGCGCTTCGCGATCGCCGCCGTCTTGCCGGCCGCCGTACTCGCCCTCGCCTCGCATCCCGCCGTCGCACAACAGTTGCCGCCCGGCGCCAAAACGCCCGATCAATTCCCACGCGTGAAGCTCACGCTCGGCATGTTCGTCATCGATGCCGCCGTCGCCGCGAACGATCCCGACCGCGAGCAAGGACTCATGTATCGGACGAAGCTCGCGCCCAACGAGGGCATGCTGTTCGTCTTCGGCGAGAACGCCGTGCACTGCTTCTGGATGAAGAACACGCTGATCCCGCTCTCGATCGCGTTCATGCGCGCTGACGGCACGATCACCGACATCGACGAGATGCAGGCCGAGACGACGAATAACCATTGCCCGCGCAACAACGGCGTCTATGCACTCGAAATGAGCAAGGGCTGGTTTGCCGCCAAGGGCATCAAGCCCGGCATGACGATCCAGGGTCTGCCCCAGCCGCATTGACCCACCTTGCGCGACGCCTGCCCGCGGCGGCGCGCTCAGCCTTCTTTCGAGGCTTTCCCCAAAGCTGCCCACTCGCGGCGGCCCGTTGCGGCATCCCCTCCCGTCGAGCGCCCTGCAAAAGACATTCGCAGGCGCTATCCTTCTAAGTCTCCAATACCGCCTGCGCATGACGGCGGCGACCGGGCACGACGCTCGCTCACCCCTTAAGCGCGCCCACACCAAGGAGATCGACGTGCCCCGCAAGACTCCCATCGAGCGCTACCGGAACATCGGCATCAGCGCTCACATCGACGCCGGCAAAACCACCACGACCGAGCGCATCCTCTTCTACACCGGCGTGAGCCATAAAATCGGCGAGGTTCACGAAGGCGCTGCGGTGATGGAATGGATGGAGCCGGAACAGGAGCGCGGCATCACGATCCCGTCGGCGGCCACCACCGCCTTCTGGAAAGGGATGGCCGGCAACTACCCCGAGCATCGGATCAACATCATCGACACCCCCGGACACGTAGACTTCACGATTGAAGTCGAACGTTCGATGCGCGTGCTCGATGGTGCCTGCATGGTCTACGACTCGGTGGGCGGCGTGCAGCCGCAGTCCGAGACGGTCTGGCGCCAGGCCAACAAGTACAAGGTGCCGCGCATCGCGTTCGTCAACAAGATGGACCGCGTCGGCGCGGACTTCTTCCGCGTGCAGCGGCAGATCGGCGAACGCCTGAAAGGCGTCGCCGTACCGATCCAGATTCCGGTGGGCGCGGAAGAGCACTTCCAGGGGGTGATCGACCTCGTCAAGATGAAGGCCATCATCTGGGATGACGAAAGCCAGGGCGTGAAATTCGAGTACCAGGACATCCCGGAGAACCTGCGCGCCACGGCCGAGGAATGGCGCGACAAGATGCTCGAGGCAGCGGCCGAGGCGAGCGAAGCGCTGCTCGAAAAGTACCTCGAAGATCACCACTCGCTGACCGAGGAGGAAGTGAAGACCGCCCTGCGCAAGCGCACGATCGCCAATGAGATCGTGCCGATGCTCTGCGGCAGCGCGTTCAAGAACAAGGGCGTGCAGGCGATGCTCGATGCCGTGATCGACTACCTGCCCTCTCCGGTCGATATCCCTGCGATCCTGGGCCACGACGAGTACGACAAGGAGGCCGAGCGCCATCCGGCCGACGACGAGCCGTTCTCGGCGCTCGCGTTCAAGATCATGACGGACCCGTTCGTCGGCCAATTGATCTTCTTCCGCGTCTATTCGGGCATCGTCAATTCCGGCGACACCGTCCTCAATTCGACGAAGGACAAGAAGGAACGCATCGGCCGCATCCTGCAGATGCACGCGAACGAGCGCAAGGAAATCAAGGAGGTCTACGCCGGCGACATCGCCGCCGCGGTCGGCCTCAAAGAGGCGACGACCGGCGATACGCTCTGCGATCCTGGGAAGCCCATCATCCTGGAGAAGATGATCTTCCCCGAACCGGTCATCTCGCAGGCCGTCGAGCCGAAAACGCGCGCCGATCAGGAGAAGATGGGGCTCGCCCTGAACCGTCTCGCGCAGGAAGACCCGTCGTTCCGCGTCCATACCGACGAGGAATCGGGCCAGACGATCATCTCGGGCATGGGCGAGCTGCACCTCGAAATCATCGTCGACCGGATGAAGCGCGAATTCGGCGTAGAAGCGACGGTCGGCAAGCCGCAGGTGGCCTACCGGGAAACGGTGCGCACGGCGGCGAAGGACGTCGAGGGCAAGTTCGTCAAGCAATCGGGCGGCCGCGGCCAGTACGGCCACGCCGTCATCACGCTCGAGCCGAATCAGCAAGGCAAGGGCTACGAGTTCCTCGACGAGATCAAGGGCGGCGTGATTCCGCGTGAATACATCCCGGCCGTCGACAAGGGCATCCAGGACACGCTCAAGAGCGGGGTGCTGGCAGGCTTCCCGGTCGTCGACGTGAAAGTTCACCTGACGTTCGGCTCCTACCACGACGTCGACTCGAACGAAAACGCATTCCGCATGGCCGGCTCGATGGCGTTCAAGGAAGCGATGCGCCGCGCGAAGCCCGTGCTGCTCGAGCCGATGATGCAGGTCGAAGTCGAGACGCCCGAGGATTTCATGGGCAACGTGATGGGCGACCTCTCGGGTCGGCGCGGCATCGTTCAAGGCATGGAAGACATTGCCGGCGGCGGCGGCAAGCTCGTGCGCGCCGAGGTGCCGCTTGCGGAAATGTTCGGCTACTCGACATCGTTGCGCTCGCTCACGCAAGGCCGTGCGACCTACACGATGGAGTTCAAGCACTACGCCGAGACGCCGAACAACGTGTCCGAAGGCATCATCAACGCGAAGGGCAAATAAGCGGTCCGGTTGCCCCGCCTCGCGCGCGTCGGTATGAAGCGCGGCGAGGCGGGACGTTCATTCGCAATACCGATCGACCCGCGCGCCCGCGCAGTCCCCTGCCCGCTTCCCGCGGGTCTTCCACGCCCTTCGCCTTGCAAGGCGCGCTACACTAGGCGCGCATTCGTCGTCGCAGCACCGCTCGTCGCCCGCGCACCTTCCGCGCCCTCGAAACGAAACGGACCCGCCATCGATGAACAAACCCCTCCCGCTCGCGCAATTGTTGGACGCAACCCGCCGCGAAGCCGGCGCGCTCGGTAACCAAGCGATAGACGAATTCCGCGCAGGCCGCCTTACCCGCCGCGAATTGCTCCGTTACGCGTCCGCGATGGGCCTATCTTCAATCGTTTCGGCCGCGCTCGGCCCTTTTTCGCACAGCGCCTACGCGCAAGCACCGAACAGTGCAGGCACCAACGCGACGATTCGCGTCGCCCACCTGACGCCGGCGGGCGCCGTCAATCCGCTGACCGTTACTGATGCAGCCGGACTCGCGCTCGTCGCACAGACCGGCGAATTTCTCGTCGACGACGACAGCGAAAGTCTTACGCTCAAGCCCGCGCTGGCCCGCTCATGGCAGCCGAACGCGAGCGGCGATGTCTGGACGTTCAAGCTGCGCCCCAATGTGAAGTTTCACGATGGGCAGGTGCTCACGGCCCGCGACGTGGTCGCTACGTTCGACCGGCTCGCCGATCCAGCCAGCGGTTCGGCCGCACTGTCTGTCTTGAAGGGCGTGCTGTCGAAAGGCGGCGCGCGCGCCGTCGATGACGAAACGGTGGCATTTCACCTCGACGCCCCGAACGGCAACTTCCCCTACTACGTCTCGTCGGACAACTACAACGCCGTGATCCTCCCGGCGAACTTCTCCGGCGACTACGAGCAGCATTTCATCGGCACCGGGCCTTTCCGGCTGGAGAAGTATCAGCCTAAAGTCGGCGTCAGCTTCGTTCGCAATCCCGACTACTGGGGCGAGAAGGCGCTGCCGCAACGCGTGCAGTTTGCGTTCTACGCCGACCAGCAGGCGCAGATCATCGCGCTGCAAGGCAATCGCGCCGACATCATGGGCGACTTCACCGTGCAAGGCGGCGCAGGCATCTTGAACAACCGTGCGTTCAGTGTGAGCGGTGTGAAGTCGAGTGCACACCGCCAGATTCATATGCGTTGCGATACGGGCGTATTTGCGGACAAGCGCGTGCGGCAGGCGCTCGCGTTGGCGATCGATCGCGACGTACTCGTGCGCGGGCTGTTCCGCGCTCGTGCGTCGATCGGCAACGACAGTCCGTTCGCCCCCGTCTTTCCCGCGACCGACACGACGGTCCCGCAACGCCGGATGGACGTCGCCCGAGCCAAGGCGCTATTGGCTCAGGCGGGACATCCCCAGGGATTCGACGTCACGCTCACGACGGAAAAGTTCATGGAGATCCCGGACCTCGCCGTCATCGTTCAGAACGCGGCGAAAGCCATCGGCGTGCGGATCGCCCTGAAGGTGGAAACGCAGTCGCTTTACTACGGAGCAGGCGTGTTCGGCAAATCGGACTGGCTCGATGCGCCGCTCGGCATCACCGACTACGGGCACCGCGGCGTGCCGAACCTGTTTCTCAACGCGCCGCTCACGACGAGCGGTGCGTGGAACGCAGCCCACTTCAAATCGCCGCAGTACGACAAGCTCGTGGCCGAATTCAGCGCTGCGCTCGAAGTCAATGCACAAAAGCGCGTGGCACATCAGATCGAAACGCTGCTGCTCGATGAAACGCCCGTCGTGATTCCTTATTTCTTCGATCAGCTCATCGCCACGCGCAAGGCGCTGCAAGGCGTGCGCTTCACGGCGATTTCGCAGCTCTATTTCGCGCGTGCAACGCTCGTCGCGTAAAACGCGGCACGCCTCTTGCTCGCGCGGGCGGGCACAAGCCGTCGCCAAGCCACTCGCACGATGTCTACACCGAACGTCCTGACCCGCTTCATCCACCGGCCGCGCAGTAGCGCATCACGCATCGTCGCGTTTTTGGCGGGACGCGCGGCGCTTTCGCTCGTTACCCTCTGGCTGCTTTCGGTGCTCGTGTTCGCCGGCGGCCAGCTCCTGCCGGGCGATATCGGGCGTGCCATCCTCGGTCCGCTCGCCGACCCGCGCGCCGTTGCGGCGCTCGACCACCAGCTCGGCGCCGACCGTCCCGTGCTCGCGCAATATGCCAGCTGGATCGCGCACTTCCTGCACGCAGACATGGGCGTTTCGTTCGCCTACCGATCGAGCGTTGCACCGTTCATCGGCAGCGCACTCGCGAATTCGGCGAAGCTCGCAGCGCTCGCGTTCGTCGTCGTCGTGCCGCTCGGGATTGCAGCCGGCGTCTGGTCGGCGCTGCACGCAGGCCGCTCACTCGACCGGTTGATCTCGATCGTCGGTCTGTCGGCCACCGTCGTGCCCGAGTTCGTCTCCTCGCTCATGCTGATCCTCGTCTTCGGCATATGGCTCGACTGGCTGCCGACCGAAGCCGCGTATCCGGACGGTGCGGGCATCCTGACGATACTGCGGCACCTGATCCTGCCCGCCTTGCCGCTCGTGTTCGTGCTGTTCGGGTATATCGCGCGGATGGCGCGTATCGGCACCGTCGAGGCGCTCGATGCCGACTACACACGCACGGCGATCCTCAAGGGGCTGCCGCGCCACACGGTCATCACACGCCATGTGCTGCGCAATGCACTGCTGCCGACCATCACCGTGTCCGCCACGCAGCTGGGGTATATGGTGGGCGGCCTCGTCGTGGTCGAGACGCTGTTCCATTTCCAGGGGATCGGTTCGCTGATCTACAACGCGGCAACGGCAAAGGATTTCCCCATGCTGGAAGCAGGAGTACTGACCATCGGTGCCGTGTATATGGTCGCCAACCTGATCGCGGATGTGCTCATCGTCGCACTCGATCCGCGTCTGCGCACCGGAGGCCGCAATTGAGCAAGCCGATCGCCGCCGACGGCGGCACGCCTGCCCTGCCGCCCGCTTCAACGGAACAACGTGACGGCCCGCTGCGCGTCCTGCTGCGCTCGCCGAGCTTCGTCGTGGGTACGTTGATCGTCTTGTTCTGGATCTTTTGCGCGCTGGCCGGGCCGCTCGTGGTTCCCCACGATCCGTACGCCGCGGATCCGCTCTCGGCACTCACGGCGCCCGACCGCACGCACTGGTTCGGTACCGATCAGCTCGGCCGCGACGTGTTCTCGCGCGTGATCGTGGGTGCGCGCGACATTCTCACCATCGCGCCGCTCGCGACGCTCGTGGGCACCGTCGCCGGGACTGTCCTCGGGCTCACAGTCGGCTACTTCGGCGGTTGGCTCGACAATCTGATCGGGCGGCTGATCGATGCGCTGCTGGCGTTGCCGCTCGTCATCGTCGCTTTGGCCGCGCTCGCGGTACTCGGTGCCTCGAATGCGACGGTCGTGCTCGTGATCGGTGTTACTTTCATGCCGATTACGGCACGCACGGTGCGCGCCGCCGTGTTCGCCGAACGCAATCTCGACTATGTGGCCGCCGCGCGTCTGCGTGGCGAGAACGCCTTGTTCATCATGTTTGCCGAAATTCTGCCGAATGTCGTGCCGCCGATCGTCGTCGAAGCCACCGTCCGGCTCGGCTACGCAATTTTCGCCGTCGCCACGTTGTCGTTTCTCGGCTTCGGCATCCAGCCGCCGTCGGCCGACTGGGGTCTTGCGCTTTCGGAGTCCTATGCACAAATGGCGGGCGGCGCCTGGTGGGCCGTCGTCTTCGACGCCCTTGCGATCGCCTCGCTCGTCGTCGGCGTCAATCTCATTGCCGACGGCGCGCAAGGCGCACTCGAACGATGAGCGAGCGCACACCGCGGCCGTTCCCCGCGTTCGACGCTCGCCCGGGCACCGCCGCGCCCGGGCCCGAAACCAAGCACCCGGACGGCGAAGATGCATTGACCGTCGTCGGCCTGGCCGTGACCTACCGGGTGCGCGGACGCGAGCGGGAAGTGTTGCACGACGTGACGTTTCGCGTTCGGCGCGGCGAAGCCTATGGCCTTGTGGGCGAATCCGGTTGCGGCAAATCGACGGTGGCGCTGGCGGCCGTCTCCTACCTGCCTCGGAACGGCAGGATAAAAGCCGGCCATGTAACGGTTGCGGGCCACGACTTGAGCAAGCTCGACGCACAAGGGCTGCGCACGCTGCGTGCGACGACGATCTCGATGGTCTATCAGGACCCGTCCCGCGCACTGAATCCGGCGTTGACCGTGGGTGCTCAGGTATCCGAAGCGTTCGAGGTGCTCGGCTGCGATGCGCGCACGGCACATGCGCGCGCGATCGAGATGTTGCGCCGTGTACGCATTGCCGACGCAGCGCGCGTGATGACACGCTATCCGCACGAATTGTCGGGCGGAATGCAGCAGCGTGTCGTCATCGCGATGGCGCTCGCGTCCAATCCGGCCTTGCTGATTCTCGACGAGCCCACGACAGGACTCGACGCAACCGTGGAAGCGGAGGTGCTCGATCTTGTCGAGCAACTGCGCACAGAACTCGGTACCGCAGTGCTGTTCATCAGTCACAACCTCGCCGTCATCGCACGCATGTGTTCGCGCGTGGGCGTGCTCTATGCCGGCAAACTCGTGGAGGAAGGCGCGAGCGCCGACGTCTTCGGCGCACCGCGGCATCCTTACACGGTCGGCCTGCTGCGGGCACTGCCCGAGTCTGCGCACGAAAATCGCCGCGAGCGGCTCGAAACGATTGCCGGCAGTTTGCCTGCCCCGGGCGCGCAATCGCCAGGATGTATGTTCGCGCCGCGCTGCGCGCTCGCGCAGGCGCGCTGTCTCGTCGAGCCGCCGCCCCCACACCGCGTCAACGCCGCGAACGGCGTTCAGATGGCGCGCTGCCACTTTCACGAAGACGCCCATGCGTTGCCCCGACAGTGCGCACCGCAGCAGCATGCGGCGAGCGGTACCGCGCATGCGCACACCCGCCGCGACGCCCCCGTATTGCGTGCGCTGAATGTCTCGAAGACGTTTCGCGAGGGCTCGCAAACGGTGCGTGCCGTCGACGATGTTTCGCTCGAACTTGCCGCGGGCGAAACCCTCGGACTCGTCGGGGAATCGGGCAGCGGCAAGACCACGCTCGCGAAGCTGCTCGTCGGCTTGCTCGCACCCGACGCCGGCGCGCGGCTCGAACTCGACGGCGCACCGCTGCCTGCGCGCGTGGCACGACGTGACGACGCTCAGGTGAAGTCGCTGCAGATCGTATTCCAGAACCCCGATTCGGCATTGAACCGTGCGCACTCTGTTCGGTACTTGATTGGCCGCGCACTCGCGAAGCTTGCCACGCTGCGCGGTCACGAACGACAGGCGCGCGTCGCGACACTCGCACAAGCCGTGCGCTTGCCGCAGCGCTATCTCGCCGCGCATTCGAGACAACTGTCGGGCGGTCTCAAGCAGCGCGTCGCAATCGCTCGCGCATTTGCGGGCGAACCGCGCGTCGTCGTCTGTGACGAGCCGACGTCGGCACTGGACGTTTCAGTGCAAGCCGCGATCCTCAATCTTCTGGTCGATCTGCAGCGCAGCGCAGGCGTGAGCTACATCTTCATTTCGCACGACCTCGGCGTCGTGCGCTACGTATCGGATCGCATCGCGGTGCTCTATGTGGGGCGGCTGCTCGAGGTGGGGCCGACCGACGCCGTATTCGACGGCCCACATCACCCCTACACGGAGGCCCTTGTCTCAGCGATGCCACGGCTCGACCGGCAAGGGCCGGCCGCTGCGCGCGTGCGGTTGTCCGGCGAACCGCCGAGCGCCGCAGCGCCGCCGAGCGGGTGCGTGTTCCATACGCGTTGTCCGCGCAAGCTCGGCGAGATCTGCGAAAAGGTCGATCCGCCGCTCGCGCAGGCTGGGCACGCGCATCAGATCCGCTGCCACATTCCCGTGGAAACGCTACGCGCGTTGCAGTTGGAATCGCAATCTGCGTAATCCGCCCTCGAAAGTGCCCCGACGCAGGCAACCCCTGTCTGTGCTATTGCGCACGCAGTCGGCACCCGTCCGTGCGCTGTCGTACAACCGCGCGTTTGAGTGCACGTTTCACGAGTGAAACGCATTTTTCCGATCGACGCGATGGGATGCGGCGCTTGCCACCGGCACGCCTTGTCTGACGGTTCGCAGCGGCCTATGGCACGGTTGTCGCAATAGGCTTCGCGCATCAAACGCGAAAGACAAACACGGTGCGCGAAGGATGGTTCGCGCGCCGAAGCGCGAGCGACCCGCCGCGCGCGAACGCGTCGTCGATACATCCTGTGACCGGCTGACCGCCACCTTACGTCCACTGGGCTCGCGTATCGGCTCACAGAGCCATCCGCATCGGGGAGAGCTGC
>CBJMQH010000120.1:0-11972 GCA_966431825.1 uncultured Trinickia sp. | reverse complement strand
GATCCGCAGGCTGTGCTCGAGCAGGCAGACATCGTCTTTTTAGCCGTTCCCGATTACAGTATCGGTACGATCGCACACCGTCTCCGAGTGGGCGGCGCCCACACAGGCAACGTGACGGATAAGGCAACGGGTACGGCAGTCGGTACGGCACTCGTGCACTGCAGCGGTGCAACAAGCGTGGAGGTGTTGGCCCCGGCACGCGCACAAGGCGCGCGAATCGGCGGTTTCCATCCACTGTACCTGTTCAGCGGAAGTTCTGCAGACGTCGACCGCATAGCCGGCTGCTCGGTCGCGATCGAAGCCGACGACGCGCTTCGCCCGATGCTTGTCCGGCTGGCCGAAGCGCTCGGCTGCCATCCGCTTGCCATTGAGGGGGACGCGCGCCTTGCGTACCACGGTGCGGCGCATTACGCGGCCAGCTTCGCGATTTGCGCGCTGGCCGAGGCGACGCAGATTTGGCGCACGGCCGGCATCAGCGAATCCGACGGGCTGCGCGCCCTGCTGCCGATGTTGGCCGGCACCGTGGAAGCGGCACGCGAGAAGGGGCTCGCAGGCGCGCTGTCGGGACCTGTCTCCCGCGGCGATACCGCCACGCTTGGGCGGCAGCTTGCCACGTTCGAAGCGCTGGGCGGCGACCACGCCGCGCTCTATGCATTGTTGACGCGCCGGGCGGTCGCCCTTGCCCGCCGCCGTGCGAACCCGCCGCCGTCGATCGACGCGATCGATGCGCTCGTCGAAGCGACGCTTGCGCGTGCCGGTATGCCGGGTGCAAGCGCCAAGTAAGCCGTGATATGGTGACGACCGGCGCGCTTGTCGAGCGCACGCGTCAATCGAACAATTCAAGAAGGAAAGGAAAAACGATGTTCGGGATGTTCAGCGAGATCGCCCACTTTGTACTCAATACCGTGTTCACGCTGTTCGGGGCGGCGCTGCTGCTGCGCGCCTGGCTGCAGGTCGTGCGCCTGCCGCCTTACAACCCTGTGTCGAACGCGGTGCTGCAAGCGACGAACTGGCTCGTCCTGCCGCTGCGGCGCATTCTGCCGTCGGCACGGCGCATCGATCTGGCGAGCCTCGTGGCCGCTTTCATCGCGGCCATTGTCTATGTGGTCCTTGCGCTGCTCGTGCGGGGCATCGAGCCGATCGGCGCCGCGGCCGGTATCGCCTTGCTCGCCCTCTTGAACGTGCTCGAATGGGCGCTCTATCTGATCATCTGGATGACGATCCTGATGGCGCTCGTTTCGTGGCTCAATCCGCATTCGCCGGCTCTGCCCATCCTCTATCAGCTGACGGCGCCGCTGCTGAACCCGCTGCGACGCGTCATTCCGAATCTGGGCGGCGTGGATCTTTCGCCGATCCTGCTGTTCCTGATCATTCAAGTCCTGCTGATGGTCGTGAATCGCGCGGCCGCTTCCGTCACGCTGTTCGGCGCATGAGGCGGTAGCAGGTCATCCGGCCGGCCGGGTACGCAGGATTGCGATGTCGGGCTTGGGGCACACGCCCCACCCGGCATGCATCGCTCCTTGCCGTTCTAGTGCGTCGGCCGCCAACGCGCCGTTAGTCGCGATTGCCAAGCACACCGAAACGCGCCGGCATCATCGCGTAGACGGCGCGCAGTTTCGCTTTCGAGACGCAATCGATCAGGCGCTGCGCTTCGTCTTCGGTGACGATGAACTCGACCTCGACCGTGAGCGAGCCTTGCAGCTCGAAAAACTTGTCCTCGTGCAAGACGCGATGGGCGCCGAAGCCCGCCATTGCACGGAAGGCCGAGCCCCCTGCCACCCCCATGTCGTTGGCTTGCACGAGCAGCCATTCCCAGGCGGACTTCCATCCCACGCGATGGTTCTCGTGGACGTAAAAGCGCAGCAGCACATAATCCATTCGACACTCTCCGAAAGGCAGAGCTTGGCCTGATCGGATTGCCGGCGTGTCAGGCAGGGACGAGCCAAATGCGAGCGGTCCACATGCCGAGCCCCGTCAACACGAACGATCCGAACAAGTGTAGGCCAGCGGCAACGAGCGCCCAACCGAACTGGCTTTGCGAGACGAGCGTGACGACCTCGACCGAGAAGGTCGAAAACGTGGTCAGGCCGCCCATGAAGCCCGTGATGACGAAGAGCCGCCATTCGGGCGGCAAGCCGGCCTTGGTCGTGAAGAACACAGCCGCAATGCCGATCAGGTAGGCACCCACCAAGTTTGCCGCGAGCGTACCGAGCGGCACTGTGGGAAAGAGCGCATTGAGGGTGAGGCTGAGCCACCAGCGCAACAGGGCACCGAGGCCCGCGCCGATAAAGATGGAGATGATCGAGAAAGCCAAGGTGAAGTCCGGTCGAAGCAAAAGGATTGCGGGTTCTCGAACCGGGCTTGCCGCGCCGCCCACGCGCACGAAAGCCTACCGTCTCCCGGTCGAGGGATGGGTAGGCATCATCAGCTTTGCGGGCGGTTGAAGGAGGAATGCCATCTCCCGTGCGCATGGCCGCCTTTATCAGGCGCCCGGCGAGGGGCCGCACTCCGCGGCGCCCGGTGCCCGGGGGCGGGTGATGCGGCATGCGCAACGAGGCGATACTTTATGTGTTTGGGCGGCGCGAAGCAAGCTGCGGGCTCGGCGCGCGTTGTGCGTGCCGCACGGCGAACGACATACTCGCCGCCCTGCTTGCGATCAGAGCACTTTCTTGATGGCTTGGCCGACGATCCGGATTTCGTCGAACTGGGTAATCAGCTCGAAGCACAACAGGAAGGCGAGCGTATAGCCGACCGACGGTGCGCGCTCGATCCACCGCAAGATCGGCCGCGCAGTGCCACGGCGTACCGCGTCGCGTGTCATGACGACCACGACGGCGATGCCGAGCGCGAGTCCGGCCAGGACGTCCGTGGGGTAGTGCAAGCCGAGGTACACGCGCGGAAAGAGAATGAACAGCAGCGTGTAGATGATCGCCAGCGTGCCGAGCGTGCGATAGACCAGAAAGATGCCCGTTGCGACCGCCCCCCAGAGCATCGCGTGGTCGCTCGGGAACGAACTCCAGAAGCGCAGCGCGGCCTCGGTGTACGTGGACTCAGGAAAATGCAGGTGGACGCTCGGATCGTGAATGGGCCGGATCCGGTACGGCAGGTAGTGGGCCAACAGCCGCCCGGCCACGAGAGCGATAAGACCGCTCGCGATGATCGCGATCACCATTTCGCGCTGCCATAGGGCGCGCTCGCTGTTGTCGCCGCGCGCCAGCCACATCCACCATAGGACCGTGATCAGCAAGAGGCCTTTCACGGTATAGAGATCGGTAAGCGCCCGAATTGCGTGATTGACGAGCGCGGAGTGAAACGCGTGTTGCGTTAGAAAAGTCAAAACTGCGTCATCGAAGCCGTTCACTACGCCCTTCCCTCCTGAAACTTTCCAGCTCTCCGTTGCGCGGCTGCATCGCCCGGCGTAGGAAAGCCCCGATCATCGTCCGCCCAAAAAAGATTCACAAAAAGTTAAAAAAAACGTCACCGGCCCCATTATTCGTCTTATCTATAGGGCATTCGACGGGCACGGACGCCATTTCGACTCGATCATCCAGCGCAGCGGCCCCGTTCCCATCAGCCGCGTGGAACAAGCGCTGAGTCGCGAGAAGATTCGACTGGCAAGTACAGCGAAGCAACCGAAAATCAGTCTGGTCGCCCCCATCGCGTTGCCGCCGAAACCGTATCGGCCGCCGGTTTTTACGCTTACCCCGCCGGATGCCGGCAATCGGCCCTCCGGGACGCCGTCGGCAGCGTCCCCCGCACCACCGGGCGATGGCAGCGAATAGCGCTGCCGTGCTGCGCTGTTCGACGGTATCAGGCGTCCGTAAGAATGCCGCCGCCGTCTCCCTCGAACAATGCGCGTTCGCGCGCGAGACCATCGCCGACCACATCGAAAAACGCCCTGACGCGTGCCGTGCTTTTCAGGTCCGCATGCGCCACGATCCAGAGTTCGCCTTCGAGATCCGGTACGGGCTCCGGCGTTGCGCGCATAACGCCGTCCTCGCTGTCGCCCAGATAGCACGGCAGCAACGCGAGCCCGATTCCAGCGCGCGCCGCGACGAGTTGGTTGACCAAGCTGTTGCTTCGATAAACGAGCGCGTCGTCGGGCACCGTTTGCGCCAACCACTGGACCGCCTGAATGCCCGTAGTGCCCTCCTCCCATCCAATCCACGCATGGTGCGCGAATGCCGGGGGGCTCATCGATCCAAGGGGCTCGCGCTCGGCTAGATAGGCGGGTGCCGCGTAAATGCCCCACGCAATTTTCGCGAGCCGGCGCCCCCACAAATCGCCTTGCCTCGGCCGCACCGGGCGCAACGCGACATCGGCCTCGCGGCGCGAGAGATTGAGCACGCGATTGTCGATCGACAAGACCACGGCTAGACCCGGATGCGCTTGGCGGAACACGGCCAGATGCCGCGTGAGCCGGCTGTACGCGAGCGTCTCCGACGACGTCACGCGCAGCCGCCCGGACAACCGATGATCGCGACCGGTCAAGTCGCGATCGAGCGCCAGGACTTCATCTTCCATCCGTTCGGCAGCAGCTGCCATCCGCTGCCCCGCTTCCGTGGCCTGATACACGCCGCCCGAGAGCCGATCGAAGAGCCGCACGCCAAGGCGTGTCTCGAGCGCCTTCAGCCGGCGAAACGCGGTGGAGTGATCGATGTTCAGCCGCGTCGCCGCGAGCGCCAGATTCGCCGCCCGGCAAACGGCCAGCACGAGGCGCAGTTCGTTCCAATCGTTCATGCCTGAACACTAACCGTCAATTGCGCAAATGCAAAGAGAAACGGCGATAGCGCAATGGACATTGCATCGATGCACATCCTATGCTGAGGGCGTTGTCTACTTCAGTCAATCCCACCAGAGGACATCTCATGAAGCTCTATTACGCCGCGGGCGCTTGCTCGCTGTCGCCGCATATCGTTGCCGTCGAGGCTGGGATCGCGCTTGACCTTGTGCGCGTCAACCTCGGCAAGACGCCACATCCGACGGCTTCTGGCGCGGACTTCTCGGTTGTGAATCCGAACGGTTACGTGCCGGTGCTTGAACTGGACGACGGCCAGTTGCTGACCGAAGGTCCGGCCATCGTGCAATACCTGGCCGATCAGAAGCCGGAGAGCGAACTCGCGCCGGCTGCCGGCACGCTCGAGCGTGCGCGGTTGCAGTCGTGGCTCAATTTCATCGGCACGGAATTGCACAAGATGTACAGCCCTTGGCTCTTCCACGCCGAATACGGCGAACAGGCGCAAACGGTCGCGCGCGGCAAGATCGCAGAGCGGCTAGCTTTCGTCGACCGGCATTTGGCAGCCGGCGGGCCGTTCCTGATGGGCGAGCGGTTTACCGCAGCCGACGCGTATCTGTTTACCGTCGCGAGCTGGTCCAAGTTGGTCGACGTCAGCCTCTCTGACTTCGGCGCGCTGCGCACCTACCTCGACCGCGTCGGTCAGCGCCCCGCCGTGCGAGAAGCGATGTTGGCGGAAGGACTCAAAGTGCAAGCGTAATCAGCACTGGATAAAGCGGCGCAATTCCACCGTCGAAGGCCGCTCGAAGATCTCGTCGGGCGGGCCGCTTTCCCAAACGCGGCCCTCATGCATGAAGACGACCTTGTCGCTCACCGTGCGAGCGAAGCGCATTTCATGCGTCACCATGATGAGCGTCATGTGTTCGCGCGCCAGGCTTTCGACAACACTCAGCACCTCGCCGACGAGCTCGGGATCGAGTGCGGACGTGATTTCGTCGCACAGCAGCACGCTCGGGTTCATGGCGAGCGCGCGTGCAATGGCTACGCGTTGTTGCTGGCCGCCCGAAAGCTGATCGGGATAGGCGCCAAATTTATCGCCCAGCCCGACGCGCTCGAGCATCTTCTCGGCTTGGGCACGCGCCTCGCCCCGAGGCGTCTTCTTCACCACGGTCTGCGCCAGCGCGACGTTCTCACCGGCCGTGAGATGCGGAAACAGGTTGTACTGCTGAAACACCATGCCCACTTTCAACCGCAGCGCGCGCAAATCGGCGTGACGTGCGTCGATATGCGCGCCGTCGATTCGGATCGATCCGGCATCGATACTCTCCAGTCCGTTCAAGGTCCGCAAGAACGTACTTTTTCCTGATCCGCTGCGGCCGATGATCGACACGACCTGCCCGCGCTCGACAGAGAAGTCGATGCCCTTCAACACGTGGTTCGCCCCGAATTGTTTTTCGACGCCAAGGGTTTCAACGAGCGGCATACAGAGTCCTTTGCAGCGTGCGCGCGTAGCGCGTGAGCGGATAACAAAGCGCGAAGTAGATGAGCGCGACGAGGCCATAGACGAGAAATGGCTTGAAGGTCGCGTTCGAAATTTGAGTGCCGGCCTTCGTGAGCTCGGCGAATCCGATGATCGACACGAGCGCCGTGTCCTTGATCGCTTGCACGCCGAAACCGACGGTCGGCGCGACAGCGATGCGCGCTGCCTGCGGCAGAATCACGTGCCGCAATTGCTCGAAGTAATTCATCGCAAGACTTTCGGAGGCTTCCCATTGGCCTTTCGGCACGGACTCTACACAGCCGCGCCAGATTTCCGCCAGATAGGCGCTCGTGAAGAACGTGAGCCCGAGCGTAGCCGCGACCCAGGGGGAAACGTCGACACCAACGAGCGGCAACCCAAAGAACACGATGAAGAGTTGCAACAGCAGCGGCGTGCCTTGAAACACCTCGACATAGACGCGCACCAGCACCCGCAAGGCGCGCGAGCGCGACACGCGCATGACGAGCAACACGAGGCCGACGGCCCCGCCCGCGAAGAACGAAACAAGCGAAAGCAAGACGGTCCAACGCGCTGCGAGAAGCAATGCTTCAAAGATCTGGCTGAAGGTGAATTCGATCATCGTGCACCCCGCAGGTTGCGTGCGAAGAGCCTGCGGGCCACCCTCGAAAGCGCGGCGCGCAACACGAGCGCCATCAGGAAATAGACGGCCGCGATGAGGAAATATGTTTCGAACGCGCGGAAGTTGCGCGATTGCACATAGCTGGCCGCATAGGTGAGATCGGCGACGGATATCTGAGAGACCACCGCCGAGCCGAGCATCGTGATGACGATCTGGCTCGCGAGCGCGGGAGAGACCTTCGCGAAAGCCTGCGGCAGCAAGACGTGAACGAACGTTTCACGGCGGGACATCGCGAGCGCGGCCGCGGCCTCATGGTGCCCTTTGGGTACGGCCCGAATGCCCGCGCGCAGGATCTCCACGGAATAGGCACCGAGATTGAGCGTCATTGCGGCAATAGCCGCCGTGTACTCGCCGATATGAATGCCGAGCGCCGGCAAACCGAAGAATACGAAAAACAGCTGAACGAGAAACGGCGTGTTGCGAATGGCTTCGACGTACGCGAGGGTCAACCTGCGCAGCCAGGCTCTGCGGCTGTCGCTCGCTGCCGCGCCGAGCACGCCGACACTGACGCCGAGCAGTGTCGATACCGCGGTCAGCGCCAGCGTCACGGCCGCGCCGCTGGCGAACATGCCGGCATAAGCCGAGAGGTCGCCGAACTGCAATTGATAACTCATGAACGATATCGCCGAAACAAATCACGGGACGGCTCGCTGCCTCCGGCAGCGAGTGCGATGCGGGAAGTGTCAGAGCGTGGCCGGCAGCGGCTGCCCGAGCCATTTCTTGGAAATGGCTTGCAGCGTGCCGTCCTTCTTCGCTTGCTCGATCGTCGCGTTGACCTTCGCGAGCAGACGCGGCTCGTTCTTGCCGAGGCCGACGTAGCACGGCGAATCCTTGATGACGAGTTTCATCTCGGGCAACCGCGGCGGATGTTTCGCGATGATGGCGGCGGCAACGACATTGCCCGCTGCGATCAGTTGGACTTGGCCGGAAAGGAACGCCTGGATGGTGGCGTTGTTATCGTCGAAGCGGCGGATCGTCGCGTTCGGCGCCATGTTCGTGAGGGCGATTTCCTCGAGCGCGCCGCGCGTGGCTGCAACCGTTTTGCCGGCAAGGTCGGCCGGGGTTTTGACGTTGATGTCGGCCGGGCCGAACACACCTTGGAAGTACGGTGCATAGGCGGCGGAGAAGTCGATGACCTTCTCGCGATCGGGCGTTTTCCCGAGCGACGCGATGACGAGATCGACCTTGTCGGTCTGCAGATACGGAATCCGGTTCGCGCTATTGACGGGAACGAGCTCGACCTTCACGTTCATCGACTTGGCGAGCAGCGTCGCCATGTCGATGTCGTAGCCTTGCGGCTTCATGTCGGGACCAACGGAGCCAAACGGCGGGTAATCCTCCGGTACTGCGACGCGCAGCGTGCCGCGTTTGGCGATCGCGTCGAGTGCATCGGCGTGCGCGGCCTGTGCGGCGAAGAAAACGAAGGCTGGTGCGGCGACAAATGCGGCGAGCCAGCGGCGGCGACGCGTGCGGTGCAGCTTGTGTTCCATCTTGATTCCCGAACTTGAGGTGGCAAGGCGGCGCGCTTCATGGGCAGGCATGCGGCGCGGCTGCGGCAGCTAGGAGCAAGGAACAGGCCAATCGTGGAATCGTGCGGGTTGCGCGCCGGAGGCTGCGGGGCGGCGAGGAAGGAGAGCCCCATTTCGCCGCATGGGGTTTCTCTATTTGGTGCGGGCGTTGGCACCATTTCCGGTCGTTGCGGCGTTGCAATTATGAGAGCGGGACGAGTCCCCGCCGGCATTGCCGGCGGGGACAAGCGATGGCGCCATCACATCAGCGGGCCAGCGCTGCAACCTGAGCGGCACTCAACGCGCCTGCGTATACGCGCAAGTCCTGGATGCGACCATTGAACGAAGGATGCGCCCAATTGCGGCCCAGGAACGTGACCTGGTCGCCAACCTGACGCGGCGACAGCAGGATTTCGTCGGATCTCCCGGCCTCGGTACCGTCAACGTACAGGCGGCAGGTATTGCCCCGCAGCGTGACCGCCAGATGGACCCAGCGGCGAGTCGGCAGAGCCCACGGCGCCGCCACCACCTGTGAATCCTTGAATGTCGCGCCAAAGATCGAGAAGCACAGCGTGCCCGAGCCGGTCTGGGGTGCGATGCACATCGCTGCGTTCGCGTCCAACCCTGCGTAGAACACGCAGCTGTCCCAGTGCAACCCATTCGCGTAGACCCACAAAGACAGGCTGAAGTCGTCAAGGTCGCTGAACACGCCCGACGGCAGCTGCAGGCCGGCCTTCAGGCCGTCGAACACGATCGCCTTGTCGTTGCGCCGCCCGTCGCCCCAGGTCGCGCCGTCCAGCAGCGTGCCCTCGATCAAGGTCGTGGTGCCAGCGGCGGTCAGCAGCGCGCCGACTGTGCCGGTGCCGTTCGGGTTGTTCAGCGGCATGGACAGGCGGACCTCACCGGGAACGGCGATACGAACCACATTGGAGCCGGCTCCCGAGGCGCCAAGGCCCTGCGCCGTGATCTGGTAGAACCAGACGCCGTTGGGCGGTATATCGCCGTACGTGCGCGCCTCGCTCGCCGAAACCGTGCCCAGCAGCCTGAAGGGGCCGTTGGCCTGGCTCGCGCGCTTGACCTCATACGAGGTCGCGCCGACGCTGCCCCACCACGACAGTACGACGCGGTTGCCGCGCAGGTAGGCCGTGAGACCAGACGCCGGCTTCATGGGGCCGGCATAGTCCGGGCGGCGATGAATCAGCGTCGGCCACCAGACGTCGTCGCTGCTGCCCCCGTACTTCGGCTCGCACAACTTCACCATGCGCGCGACATTCGGCGCCGCCAGCCCCAGGCGGTTGACGTAGTGGTTGTAGATGGGCTCCCAGCAGTTGCGGCCCATGTGGCCGTAGTTCACTTGCGTCCAGAAAGACGGGTGGGGCTGCGACGGATCGTTCTCGCGCACATAGGGCATCGGGTAATTCTTGCCGTTCTCGTCGAGCAGGTTCGAGCGCGCCACATACTCTGCCGCTGCGAGGAAGCGGTTGTTGTACAGCCCGTAGAGATCATCGCCCTGGTTCCAAGCCATTTCCAGCAGGTCACCGCCCAGTGACATGCCCAGCGTCGAGTGCCCCTGATCGCGGCCGCTCTCTTCCCACTGCCCCAAATGGCCAGGGTGCATGAAGTACACCCCATGCCCGATGGCGCCGTTGCCGAAGCTGCGGAGCTTGCCGCGGTTGTTGCCCGCGTAGCAGTCGTAGGCCAGCCGGTACAGGTCGGGCCGGTCGCAAAACACGCCGAGGGCCATGGCACCCGCCATCGACGCCATGTCCCAGTTGGCATGGGACCCGATGCGCCCGTCGCTGAGGAACCACGACGATACCGGGGCGAAAACGTTGAGCAGCATGTCCTGGAAACGCTTCAGGCTCTGCGGTGCCCAGCCGGCGTAGGTGCGCAGGACTTCGCCGATCTGCGCCCACTGGTGGCCTTGTATGCCGGCCAGGATGATGTAGGTGTGGTCGTCATGCGCGGTCGAGCCGGGAGGCACCGTTCCGACCACCTTCAGGGTTTTCGCCCAGGCGTCCAGGAATTCCACGGCCTTGTCGGCATAGCGGTTGTCCTGTGGGTCGGACAGCTTCCAGCACAGTACCAGGGACCAGGCGCGCCATATGTCGACGTACATCGCGTCCTTACTGCCGTCCGCCCGATAGACGGCCGGCAGCGCGGAGGGCTTGGTGTCGAGGGTGGCGAAGTGATCGGCGCGCAGCTTGTTCCACCAGCTCGTCCACGGCTCCTGGCCGGCCTTGATGAGCGCGCGGATGCGTGTGAAATCGTCTTCGGTGACCAGCAAGCCCGGGTGACGGAAGACGCCACTCGCCGAAGCCGGCGCGTGTGCCGTACCTGCAAGAGCGGCCCGTGCCGCCTGGACGCCGAGTCCCGGCAGCAGCGGCAGCATGGGGAGCAGCCCCAGGCCCAGTGACAACGCTCGACGCGCAGGATTCGGCAACTCCTCGAGGCTGGCAGGCTCCACGAACCGTTTCGACATCTACATTCCTCTGTCGTATTGTTGAACTGCGCAACAGTATGAATTACGCGACAGAAGCCCGGTGTGACAAAGGAAGCCAATGCAGCAGCCCAAGCGGTGAATATTTTTTATCGACAGTCTGTCTCGATATTTGGTGGCGATGCGCCGAAATCGGCCGCGTTGGGCGGGGCCTCTTAAAGCGAATTGTCAGAAAAAAAGAATAACTTTCGCTCACCCGACTGCTATCTTTTGATCACATCTTTTCCAGCGCGGCGCTACGAGCGCCCGTCTAGCGGTGCCCCTTCCCTCTTTCGTATTCGAACAGAACGGAGGTCGTATGGCACATTCGGCAACGTCGATATCCCCTTCCAGCGCGCAACCTCGCTGGGCATCAAACGCCCGTTTCGCAACCGTCCTTTGTCTGACGGGTCTCTGCTGCGACGGGTCGGTTTTCGCGGGGGGCGTCCTGCCGCAAGGCGGACAATATGTGGCGGGAAGCGGCACGATCAACGGCAATGCGACTTCGCTGACGATCAACCAATCGTCGAGCCGCGGCGTCATCGACTGGAACAGCTTTTCGATCGGCAACGGCAATCACGTCACGTTCAATAACGGCAACGGCGCGACGCTCAACCGCGTGACCGGGGGGAACACCTCATTCGTTCTCGGGACGCTTTCGGCAACCGGGAGCGTCTATTTGATCGACCCGCAGGGTATCGTCGTAGGCAAGAGCGGGGTCGTCTCGACGTGCGGCCGCTTCGTGGCTTCCACCCTCGGTGTCGACAATACCGCGTTCATGCAAGGCGGTGCGCTGACGTTCTCCGGTGCCTCGACGCGCCGCGTCGTCAATCTCGGCCGCATCGGTTCGACGAACGGCGACGTATTCCTGATCTCGCCCGTCGAAGTCGACAACTACGGCACGGTGGCGGCGAGCAACGGTACGGCCGAACTCGCGGCGGGCAAGACCGTGTTGTTGCAGGATTCGTCGAGCGGACAACAACTGTTCGTGCTGGCCGGCAGTCACGGCAACGTCGTCAACCGCGGCCCGATCGTCGCGGCCCAAGTCAGCCTTCAGGCCGCGGACGGCA
>CBJMQH010000119.1:0-12002 GCA_966431825.1 uncultured Trinickia sp. | reverse complement strand
CGGCATGTGGGTTTTGGTGGTATGCAGCACGGTTGGTTTTGGGGCAGGCGGTTTGCGACCCCCATCCCCCCCACGGTCGCAGCCGATCGCGGACAGGCTGCAGCGCGTCAGACGCGCGCTTGAACCCACTCTTTTACGCCCGCGAGCGCGGCCGGCAGATTCGCTGGCTCGGTACCGCCGGCCTGCGCCATATCGGGCCGGCCGCCGCCCTTGCCGCCCACCTGCTGGGCGACGAAGTTCACGAGTTCGCCGGCCTTGACCTTCTTGCTCGCATCGGCGGTCACACCGGCGATCAGGCTCACCTTGCCGCCTTCCACAGCCGCGAGCACGATCGCTGCGTGCTTGAGCTTGTCCTTGAGCTTGTCGACGGTCTCGCGCAGCGTCTTCGCGTCGGCGCCTTCGAGCGTTGCCGCGAGCACCTGCACGCCGCCCACTTCCACGGCTTGCGAAACGAGCTCGTCGCCCTGGCTCGAAGCGAGCTTCGACTTCAGCGCAGCCAGTTCCTTTTCGAGCGACTTCACCTGCTCCTGCACCTGGCCGATACGCTGCGTGAGTTCGGACGGCTGGGCCTTCAGCGCAGACGCAGCAGCGCCCAGGCTGGCTTCGAGATCCTGCACGTAGCGCACGGCGTTATCGCCCGTGATCGCCTCGACGCGGCGAATCCCGGCGGCCACGCCCGTTTCAGCCACGATCTTGAAGAGGCCGATGTCGCCCGAGCGGTGCACGTGCGTGCCGCCGCACAGCTCACGGGAGAAACCCAGGTCGAGCACACGCACTTCGTCGCCGTACTTTTCGCCGAACAGCGCCATGGCGCCGCCCTTCACGGCCTCGTCGAACGGCATCACGCGCACGATGCCCGGCGCGTTCGCGAGCACTTCGGCATTGACGATATCTTCGACGCGACGAATTTCCTCGTCGGTCATCGGTGCGTTGTGCGCGAAGTCGAAACGCGTCTTTTCGTCGTCGACGAGCGAGCCCTTCTGCTGCACGTGCGTGCCGAGCACTTCGCGCAGCGCCTTGTGCATCAAGTGCGTGGCCGAGTGGTTACGGGCCGTGCGCGCACGACGGATCGCATCGATCTCGGCCTTGACGACGTCGCCGACCTTGAGCGTTCCCTGTTCGAGCACGCCGTGGTGACCGATCACGTCGGCCTGCACTTTCAACGTGTCGCCCACGGCAAAGCGCACCGCCGCGTTGGCGAGCACACCCGTGTCGCCGACCTGGCCGCCCGACTCCGCGTAGAACGGCGTGTGATCGAGCACGACGACGGCATGCTGCCCCTTCGCCACTTCGGTCACGGCTGCACCGTCGACATAAAGCGCCACGACCTTCGCATCGTCGAAGATCTGTTCTTCATAGCCGTGGAACGTCGTCTTGGCGCCCGAGTATTCGAGCCCTTGTGCCATCTTGAACTTGCCGGCCGCGCGCGCCTGCTCGCGCTGGCGCGACATCGCCTCGTCGAACGCGGGTTCGTCGACGGTGACGCCACGCTCGCGGCACACGTCAGCCGTCAGATCGAGCGGGAAACCGTAGGTGTCGTGCAGCTTGAATGCCAGTTCGCCGTCGAGCGTCTTGCCGCCCTTGTGCTCCAGCGCCGCGAGTGCATTGTCCAGAATCGACATGCCGTGCTCGATCGTCTCGAAGAAGCGCTCTTCTTCCTGGCGCAGGACATCGGTCACGCGCTGGCCTGCGTCCTTCAATTCGGGGTACGCGGTGCCCATCTCTGCGACGAGGTCGGCCACGAGCTTGTGGAAGAACCCATGCTTGCAGCCAAGCTTGTAGCCGTGGCGTATCGCGCGGCGCACGATACGGCGCAGCACGTAGCCGCGGCCTTCGTTGCCCGGAATCACGCCGTCGACGATCAGGAACGAGCAGGCGCGGATGTGGTCGGCGATCACTTTCAGCGAATTGTTCGCGAGGTCGGTCACGCCCGTTTCACGCGCAGCCGCCTTGATGAGCGTCTGGAACAGATCGATCTCGTAGTTGCTGTGCACGTGCTGCAGCACGGCGGCGATGCGCTCGAGGCCCATGCCCGTGTCGACGCAGGGCTTCGGCAGCGGCGTCATGTTGCCCTGCGCGTCGCGGTTGAACTGCATGAACACGAGATTCCAGATCTCGATGTAGCGGTCGCCGTCTTCCTCGGGCGATCCCGGCGGGCCGCCCCAGACGTCGGGACCGTGGTCGTAGAAGATCTCCGAGCACGGACCGCACGGGCCGGTATCGGCCATCTGCCAGAAGTTGTCCGACGCGTAGCGGGCACCCTTGTTGTCGCCGATGCGGATGATCCGCTCGGTCGGCACGCCGACTTCCTTCGCCCAGATGTCGTAGGCCTCGTCGTCCTCCTGATAGACGGTGACCCAGAGCTTGTCCTTCGGCAGTTGGTACACCGTCGTCAGCAACTCCCATGCGTAATGGATCGCATCGCGCTTGAAGTAGTCGCCGAACGAGAAGTTGCCGAGCATTTCGAAGAACGTATGGTGGCGGGCCGTGTAGCCCACGTTCTCGAGGTCGTTGTGCTTGCCGCCCGCGCGCACGCTGCGCTGGGCGGTCGTGGCGCGCGAATAGGGGCGCGACTCGGCACCGAGGAAGACATCCTTGAACTGCACCATCCCCGAATTGGTGAAGAGCAGCGTCGGATCGTTGCCGGGCACGAGGCTCGACGAACGGACGATCGTGTGGCCCTTCGATTCGAAGAACTTCAGGAATTTCTCGCGGATTTCGGAGGCTTTCATAGAGGCTGGGGACGGTCTCGACTGGTCTCGACAGGCATCGCAGCCGCGCGCACTCGGGCGCCCGGCCGATTTCGTAAACGAACAATTATACGGAAATGTTAACCGATCACCGCGCACAGCCTCCTGCGGCGGGTTCGAGGAGCGTCTCGCGCACGCGCTCGCCTGTCCACAAAAGGCGCGCTCGGCTCACTCGGGCAGTTGCTCGGCGTAGGCAAGCGATGCGAGCCACGCTCGCCCCTCGGGCCAGTCGCCAAGGCCGCTGTCGGCATTGATATGGCCGCGCTCGCCGACATCGACGAAGCGGCTGCCCCAGGCCTGCGCGCAACGACGCGCGAACGCAAGACTGCAGTAAGGGTCGTTGCTGCTCGCGACGACACGCGTCGGAAACGGCAGCCGCACGAGCGGCACGTCGTCGTAACCGAGCACGTCATCGGGGAAAGCCGGCGCACCGGGTTCCGGCACGGCGACGAGCAGCGCGCCGGCTACTTTCGCGCGCTGCGTTTCGGTCGCATGGCGGGCGGCCCAGTGCACCGCAGTCAGGCAGCCGAGGCTGTGCGCGGCGAACAGAACCGGGCCGTCGGCCGCACGAACAGCCGCGTCGAGCGCGTCGCACCATGCCTCGCAGACCGGGTGGTTCCAATCGGGCATCTGGGCACGCACGAAGACGGAATCGACCGCCTCCCATCGCGTCTGCCAATGGCCGGGGCCCGAATTCGCGTATCCGGGCAAAACGAGGACAGTGCTTGCGTTCATCGTGGTTGTGGACTGACCGGGCTTCGAAGACTTGATGCGGCGAGTGAGAGCAAAGCGCTCCCGTTGCCGAGGTGCACTTGCGTGCGCCAGTAGTATAAACGGCGTGCCGTATTGTTTTTGGTCATTCACCTGCTCGCCCGGCAATTCCCAGATACCGAGATTACGGCGCATGGGCCGCCGCCAACCGCGGCGCCTGCGTTGACACGGAATAGCGCGGTTCCTAGCATCGATATGGACGATCCATCGCGCCGATGGGCGAGTGCCGCATCGGCGGACATGCGTGTCCTGTCTCGTTTGGTCAGCGAGGCTGCGCTCAAGGCACGCCATGCTTCGATTCGAGAGGACTGCGCATTCGCAGAATCTTCCTCACCTCACAATATTCGGACTACTAAATTATCGGAATGCAAAGGAACGGTGCATGATGTCGAACATCGTGAAGTGCAGCGGTCGCGAGGCGCCCCGGCGCGCTGGCCGGTTTTCCAGAACGGCGTTCGTCGTGCCGCCCGCAACGGAGCACGTCGCCGTCACGAGCGCACGCCATCGCATGCACTACCGTGCACGGTACTGGAGCCACCGGCCGGCGCTTCGCTGATCGATCCGAAAGCCTGGACGCGGGCCACGGCAAATCCGTCAAGAACAACAACGCCATGTCTCGATGCACCCCGGCCCCCGAGGCCAGGATGCCCGCAACGATGCCTTTTTAGCACCGCATCGTTTTCGAAAAACGGGGGATGACGGCCGGGTTGGCGCCCGCCCACGCGCTCATGGCGGCAGCTCAGGTAAAATAGCCTGCTTCAGCGGGCGTGCCCCGCGCACCATACAGCCGACCCCCAATCTACGCATGAGCACTGAACGCAACGAAGCGGCCGCGGCCTTGCCGTCCAATTTCATCCGCAACATCATCGACGACGACAATCGCACCGGGAAATGGGGCGGCCGTGTCGAAACGCGCTTTCCGCCCGAACCGAACGGCTATCTGCATGTGGGCCATGCGAAAAGCATCTGCCTGAACTTCGGCGTAGCGAACGCGTATGGCGGCGTCTGTCACCTGCGGTTCGACGATACGAACCCGGAAAAGGAGAGCGTCGAATACGCCGACGCTATCGTCGAAGCCGTGCGTTGGCTTGGCTTCGAGTGGGAAAAGGACGGCAAAGAACATCGCTACTACGCGAGCGACTATTACGACAAGCTCTATGCCTATGCGGAACTCCTGATCGAGCGCGGCAAAGCCTATGTCGACAGTCAAACGGCCGAGGAGATGCGGGCGACGCGCGGTTCGCTGACCGAGCCGGGCCAACCCTCGCCGTATCGCAACCGCTCGCCCGAAGAAAACCTGGATCTGTTCCGCCGCATGAAGGCCGGCGAGTTCCAGGAAGGCCAGCACGTGCTGCGCGCAAAGATCGACATGGCGTCGCCGAACCTGAACATGCGCGACCCGGTGATCTACCGCATCCGCTTCGCGCATCACTACCGGACGGGCGACACGTGGTGCGTCTACCCGATGTACGACTATGCGCACTGCATTTCAGACGCGATCGAGAACATCACGCACTCGCTGTGCACGCTCGAATTCGAGGATCACCGCCCGCTGTACGACTGGGTCCTGAACGAACTGGCCGACGCCGGCGTCTTTACCCGCCCGCTCCCGCAGCAAATCGAGTTCTCGCGGCTCAACCTGACCTACGCGATCACGAGCAAGCGCAAGCTGCTGCAACTCGTGACCGAAGGCCACGTCGACGGCTGGGACGACCCGCGCATGCCGACGATCGTCGGCTTGCGCCGGCGCGGCTTCACGGCCGACGGCATTAAGCTGTTCTGCGAACGGATCGGCGTGACGAAGGTCGACTCGTGGATCGACATGAGCGTGTTCGAAGGCGCGCTGCGCGACGACCTCGACGACAAGGCGCCGCGCACCGTCGCCGTGCTCGACCCCGTCAAGCTCATCATCGACAACTTCCCGGCCGACCTGGCCGAGCCCTGTACGGCCCCGGTGCACCCGCACCATCCCGAACGCGGCCAACGCGAATTCCCGATCACGCGCGAACTGTGGATCGAGCGCGAGGACTACAACGAAACGCCGCCGAAGGGCTATTTCCGCCTGTTCCCCGGCAACAAGGTGCGGCTGCGCTACGGGTACGTGATCGAATGCACGGGCGCGGACAAGGACGAGCACGGCAATGTCGTGGCCGTCCACTGCAACTATTTCCCCGACAGCAAATCGGGCACGGACGGCGCGAACAACTACAAGGTGAAGGGCAACATCCACTGGGTCAGCGCGGCACATGCCGTCCCGGCCGAAGTGCGCATCTACGACCGCCTCTTCAAGGAGCCCCAACCGGATGCCGGCGGCCGAAATTTCCTCGAGGCGCTGAACCCCGATTCGAAGCGCGTGGCGCAGGCATTCGTCGAACCCGGCGCCGACAAACTGCAGCCTGAAGACCGCTGCCAGTTCGAGCGGCACGGGTACTTCGTAGCCGACCGCTACGACTCGACGCCGGGCAAGCCCGTGTTCAACCGGATCGTGGGCTTGCGCGACAGCTGGGGCAAGCCCGCTTGAGCGTGGCAGGACGGCTGCCGCGCGCGGCTGTCCGATCCGCGCCCTTGCGCCCCCGCTCTGCCAAGGCCGGCTAAAACCGATACAGCGCGCCGACACCGCCGAACACGGCCGTACGCCGCTCGGTAATCGGGCTGTCGGCCGCCGTGTGCGTCAGCGTCTTCAGGCCCACGATGCCGAGTGCAACCCAATGCCCCGCGAACGCATGCTGCCAGTTGGCAGCCAGCGTAACGTCCTTCAGGCCGGCCGAGGCGTCATAAGCCGGCAAGCGAGACGCACTCGCGCTCGATTGCTGCGGGCTCACGCCGAACCAGGTCTGCATAGCGTCTCGATCGGCCCAGTCCAGCGTGGCCGACACCTGTGCGCGATCGCGTGGTGTCGGCGTGAACGTCCAGGCCCCTTTCAGGTAGCCTTGGCTGCCATAATCCGCATGCAGCGCGTGCTGGTATCCCGCTTCGACGAGCAGCGGGCCGCTGCTCCAGTTCGCGAAGGCGCCGATCTGTGCCGAGGTGTCGATGTCGCCGAGCCCCTCGACACGTGGCGTCGCATTGTCCTTGCGCCCGAGCGCGCCGGTCAGAAACGCGCCCGCGTGGAAACCGTCTCCCGCCTCACCCAGTTGCAGGCCCGCAGCCGGCAACGCCGTGTGGCTCGACGAGAGAAAGAACGGCCCCCGAACAAAGTTGACGAGCGGCAACGGCACCAGACGATAGTCGGTTGCACCCTCGTACTTCGGCGCCCCCATCAACACGGCACCGAGGTCATCTGCCGCTCGCGCGCCCCCGCTTACCGCAAGCGCCGCAGCCACGACGCCAAGCCTCCCCAGACGAAGCACCATAATTTGCTCTCCTAAATTATCGCGTGGTTGTTCGTGCCATTTTCCGACTTTGGCTAAGCTCCGCCGCGAGCAAGCAACGACGCGGCGGCGGCCTGCCTCGCTAGAACCGCCGAATGTGCATCTACCTGGCGGTACCGCGCGTTGCGGCAGTCGTCAGGTTTGCAGCTTGCGTCCACGTGCCCGGCGCAAGGCACTGCGTCGCGCCTGCGACGAGAAGCGATACACCCGCGGCCGCGAGCCCCCACTGCCATCGTCCGCCCCGTCGTGTCGCCTCACGCGTTTGCTGTTGGGGCGCAAGGTCGCTTCGTCGACGAGGTTGCGCTTCTTGTCCAAGTGCCTGAGCGCCCTCCATCTGCGGTTGCACTGCAAGCGTCGGTGCCTTGCGCATCGCACCGATTTCCTCGAGAAGTGCCGTCACCACAACGACCGTTCGATGCGTCACGGCATGTTCGCGTCTCGCGGCAGTGAGTGCCTGCGTCGCCTCGTCGATCGTCCGTTCGAGCTCGGTCAAGCGCAAGCGCGAGCGCTCGAGCAGCCGGGCCATATCGTCGGTAGCCGGCGCACCGAACGGCTGCTCCCATCCCGGCAGAAGCGGGGCTTTGTATCGGATGTTCATCGGGTTCACGCGAGTCGGGCATCGAGACGCGTACCAGTGTAGAGGGCCGGCGGACGCAATGCGCGCCCCCGCCTGCGGGTTTTCTGTCGGCTTGAGCCGAGATCCCACATACGAAGCTGAGGAAGCACTCGAAACGCCGCACGGTCCCGCGCGCGCCCAATGACGCGCGGGCCGGGTCCCCGCTCAACGATCAGTTGGCCCCGTGCTGCTCGCAGGCAACGTGCGGTGCAACTGTGCGAGCGAAACGGCGCTCGCGAACAACCGTGCGAGGCTGCGGCTCGCAAAGCGCGGCACCATGCGCGGCGAGACCCATTTGAATGCGTCCATCTCGGGAATCATGGCGCCGTCCACGCGGCTCGGGAATATCGACGTGCAAACGCATTCCCGCACGTCGACCTCGCCGTCCACCACGCGCAGCGCAAACAGATGCAGATCCTTGTCCGGCCGGTAAGCGAAGCGTCCGAGATCCGTCAACCGCTCCGGCGCGAGCACGATGCCGGTTTCCTCGCGCAACTCGCGCAACGCCGCTTCGATCGGGGTCTCGTCCGGTTCGCCCTGCCCCTTGGGAATGTCCCAGTGGTCCGTGCCGGTCGCGTGCGCCAGCAGCACGCGACCGGACGAATCGAGCAAAATGACGCCGCATGACACGGTACGCTCACTCATTGCCGCCCCCGCCCGACCGGTGGCATCCCCGTGCGCGACGCATCCGGGGCGCCCGGCACGCCGTTCTGCGCCACGCCAGACGCTGCGAGCGCCGCCTCTTGTGCCGGACGGTAACCGTCCGTGAGCGTGCCGAGGAACGCGATGACGTCACGGATCTGCGCCTCGTCGAGGGCCGGCGGATCGCCGGGCGAGCGGTCGAAAGGGGGATCCGTGTTGATGTTCGCGCGGTATCGCGCAGGCAGATCGTCGAACTTGCGTACGCGCCCCGCCACGACCGGATAGAACCGCTCGGGATGCGTATCGCGCTGAACGTAGAAGCGCAAGACGTCCTCGAGAGAGTGATAGATGCCGTTATGGAAAAACACGTGGCGTGTTGCGACGTTGCGCAGCGTCGGTGTTCTGAACAGCCCGCAGAATTCGTCCCGCCCTGCAAGATCGGTGCGCTCGGGCCCGCAGGCGCCAAGGTCGAAAAACTTGGGATCGCGATTGACCGCCAGCGCGCGATTGCGCGGCACGCCGAGTGCGATAAGCCCGAAATCGGTGAACTGCGGCGGTGCGCCGTCCTTCGCCCGTTCGCTCACATGGCAGCTCGCGCAGTTGCCCTTGCGCTCGTCATTGAACAGCGCAAGGCCGCGCTGTTCTGCGGCGGTCAGCGTCGCGCGCCCGGCCAGATAGGCGTCGTACTTGCTTGTATAGGGCGCAAAAACAGCCGGTGTTTCTTCATAGATGCCGAGTGCTTCGAGCACTGCGCCGAACGCGGCTTCGTCGTCGCCCAGCACCTGGGCGCCAAACGCGGCGCGAAACGCGTCCTTATACGAAGCCGATCTGACAAGCGCCGCCACGCCCGCCTGCGTGCCGGCCATTTCGAACGGCGAGAGGATCGGGATGCGCGCCTGGGCAGCGCCGGTATCGACACGACCGTCCCACGTGAGGCCCCCGGTCGGCCCCGCATCGATACTTTCGTCGCCTTCGTCTTCGGAATCGTGGAAATGCTCGCTGAACGCCGGCACCGCTTGCAGATACTTGAGCGTCGGCACGGCGCGAAAGCCCGTTCGCCGCATGTCCATGCCACCCGGTTGGACAGGCAGCCCGTTCGGCGGCCCGAACGCATGTGCCGGGCTGTGGCACGACGCGCAAGCGAGCTTGCCCGAGCCGGACAAGGCCGGGTCGAAGAACAGGCGCGCGCCGAGCGCGGCCTTCTGCCTGACGGCTTCGTACACCTGCGCACGCGTTTTGCCGCCCGAGGATGCCGGTGCGGCCACGCCGTCCTGCCCGGCCGACGCGAGCGTGGCAGCGGCGGCCCCGCCGAGCGCCAGCACGAGGCCCATCAACCCTGCACATGCCCGGCGCCCCGCCCGTATGCGCTGCACGCGCCGCCGCGCACGCCGATTCACGTCGCCCACGTTCAACCTCCCTTTTCGTTCGTTTCATGAGACCGTCGCGAGGGCGCGGTAGACTCGCACGATTCTCGCGTGAAAGCGTAACCGAGCCATGACAAGGAGAACAAGCGATGTCTGTCGACCGTCCGACCGTTAGAGCGATCCCCCTCATCTTCAGCCTTGCGGCAATCGCCGCATCGGCCGGCTGCGCAACGTCGGCTGCCGGCGGCAACGCAAGCTTGTCCGCGGTACAGAACATCGTGGTCATCTATGCCGAAAACCGCAGCTTCGACAGCCTGTATGGGCGCTTTCCCGGCGCGAACGGATTGGCGAACATCCAGGCCGAAGCGGCGCGGCAGGTCGATCGGGACGGCCGCCCGTTGCGCGTGCTGCCGCCTGTCTGGAACGGCCTGACGCAAACGGGCGTCACCCCCGCGATCACGCAGTCGATGACGACGGATCTGCCCAACGCGCCGTTCGCGATCGACGACCCGAGCGGCTTCAACGCACCGATTTCCGCCGCGACGCGCGACCTGTGGCACCGCTTTTACGAGAACCAGATGCAGATCGACGGCGGCCGCAACGACAAGTTTGCCGCCTGGGCCGATGCGGGCGGCCTCACGATGGGCCATTACGACACGAGCGCATCGGTGCTGCCGCTCTGGAAGATCGCCCAGCGCTACACGCTCGCCGACAACTTCTTCATGGGGGCGTTCGGCGGTTCGTTCCTCAATCATCAATGGCTCGCCTGCGCCTGCACGCCGATCTACCCGAATGCGGACAAGAGCCCGGCCGCCAAATCGATTTCCGTCGTCGAAGCCGACGGCGTGACGCTGAAGGTGGCGCCGAACTCGCCGCCCTCGGCGCTGGACGGTCCGCCCAAGTTCGTGAACTCGGGCAACCTCACGCCCGACTTCTACGCGGTCAATACGATGCAACCGCCCTATCAGCCGAGCGCGAACAAACCGGCCGCAGGCGGCGACCCGCGCTTTGCCGACCCGGCGCTCGCCACGACGCTGCCGCCGCAGACTCAGAAGCACATCGGCGACATGCTCGACGAGAAGGGTGTCAGTTGGGCGTGGTACGGCGGCGCATGGAATGCGGCGTTGGCCGCATCGACCGAGACGCGCGCGAAGGTCATCTACGGCCCGAATCTGTCCGCGCCGAACTTCCAGCCGCATCACCAGCCGTTCAACTATTTTGCCGATCTTGCGCCGGGCACCGCGGCGCGCGAACGGCATCTGCTCGACGGCGGAAGCGACGGTGCGCTATTTCTGAAGGCTGTCGACACGGGCACGTTGCCGCAGGTCGCGTTTTACAAGCCGCAGGGCAACCTGAACGAGCATCCCGGATACACGGATGTGGCCTCGGGCGACGCGCATATTGCCGAGGTGATCGAGCACCTGGAGAAAAGCCCGCAGTGGGCGCATATGGTCGTCGTCGTGACGTACGACGAGAACGGCGGATTCTGGGATCACGCCGCGCCGCCGAAGGGTGATCGGTTCGGTCCGGGTACGCGTGTACCGGCGCTCGTGATCTCGCCGTTCGCCAAGAAGGGTTACGTCGATCATACGCAGTACGACACGACGTCGATCCTGAGGCTCATCACGCGCCGCTACGGACTCACCCCGCTCCCCGGGCTCGTTTCACGCAACAAGGCCCTCGCGGCGAACGGCAGTCAACCGATGGGGGATTTGACGAACGCGCTCGATTTGGGCGCCGGCCGCTAGCAGCCCGCTCGCCCCCATTCTGTATCAACGGCCCGCCGATCCACGCGGCGGGCCGCCAGCCGTCTCTCTTCGCGACCCCGCTCGTACGAGAAGCACAAGCGCCTCCCCGATCTGCAGCGGACGCACGTCGCCACAACCGCGTGCTGCAGCCCAATCCGCCCGCGACGCCGATAAGGTGACGAAATCAGATAGTGAGTATCGGGACGCCACTAAAGAACAAACCGTCATCTCCCGATTGACCCCGTAGCGTCGCCCACCTAGCATTATTATCAGCCACATAATCACATCGCAAATATATTTATACATTTTTCTTAAAACAATTAAATTTGCATTCCTAATTATGAAATTTATGAGAGATCGCCCATTAGTTTTTCATAGCAACGTGTAAAACATACGCCGTCTTCTCGAACATTAGACGCGACAGCGGGGAAGCACCATGCTACTTGTACAGCCCCGACCTTGGGGCAGACGACGACCGGGGAAGCACCTATGGGCCCGAGTTGCACGCCTGTATGCCCCGCCCATCCGAACACAGCGCACGACGTTGCAGCAGGCAAGAAAAGAGCCGCCGGAAGACCTCAATAGGCGTTTCGCATCTACTGCTTGCGGCGCTCAGCCTGATCGCGTCCATGCCGGCATACCTGGTTCTTTACGGAAAGACGGCCGGGAATCCAGAAAACCAAATATTAAAATCGACGAATTATGCGGATGATATTTTCGATCGATGAAATTCCGTCTTT
>CBJMQH010000118.1:0-12067 GCA_966431825.1 uncultured Trinickia sp. | reverse complement strand
CAGAACTGGCTCGCGAAGCGCACCTTGTGGCTGATGATCTGCTTGAAGTGTGTTTCCAGCGTGCGGTTGCGTGCCAGCAGGTCGTTGAGGTCGCGATACAGGAAGCGGTAGCGCCATGTGAAATCGACCATGTACTGCAGATAGGACCACATTTCGTCGATGGTTGCGCGGTGGTCCTCCGGGAAACGCAGACGCTTTTCGATCTCCTGCTCGAACTGGCTGAAGATGCTGTTGATAATGTCGTCTTTATTGCGGAAGTGGTAGTACAGGTTGCCTGGACTGATCTCCATTTCCTCGGCGATCGTCGTCGTCGTGACGTTCGGCTCACCGATTTCGTTGAAGAGCTTCAACGATAGTTCGAGAATCCGTTCGCGCGTGCGGCGGGGAGGTTTGGCTTCCATGTCGTCCGGCCCTAAGTGGCCGCACCCGCGCGAACGTTGCGTGACGTCACGTCTACGGGCCCGGCGCGGTTATATGATTTTGAAGTTGCCGGGCGATTATAAACCGGTCGTTCTGGCCCAAGACCGCGCGCATAGGGTTTTCACGGGTCATTTTTCGCACGAACGTTCGCGCTGAAAAATCGTCTGACTAAAAAGGCTGCCGAATCGCTTTCAGGGGCTCAATGGCCGAGCCATCGGGCCGCGAGCGGGCCGACGATGAGTCCCCAGGTCAGAACGCAGACCACGAGCGCGACGGTGACGGCGGCGCTGCCCAGATCCTTGGCACGCCGCGAGAGTTCGTGCCGTTCGAGCGAGATGCGATCGATGGCTGCTTCGACGCTCGAATTGAGCAGCTCCACGATCAGGACGAGCAACACCGAGCCGATCAACAGCACATGGGAGACCGCGTCGACCGGCACGATGATCCCGGCCGGCACGAGCAGGGCCGCGAGCGACAGTTCCTGGCGAAAGGCGCTCTCCTCGCGAATGGCGACACGAAAGCCGTGCAGCGAGTTTTTGAGCGCGTGCCATGCGCGCGTAATGCCGCGATTGACTTTGTAGGGGTTGAACGGCGGCGGGGCGAGCGGATCGTCGGAGCCGAGCGGTTCATGCACCTGCGCCGTCTCGTCGTGGCCCTGGGTGTCGGGGGACGAGGCGTTCGTCAACGGTGCGTCGTCCTCATCGAAGCGCCGTGCCGCCCCGGGGTTGCCTGGGAGTGGGCTTTCGCGCCTCATGCAGCGACGTTCTCGCCGGGCAAGCCCGCGCTGACGGGCTTCAGGTGGGCCGCGAACTGCTCGGACGCGGCTTGCCACGAAAAGCGCTCGGCCCATGCGCGTGCGGTCGCGCGATCGATCTTCAACGCGTCAAGGCAGGCTTCGCGCAGATCCTCGTTCATGGCGCCCGCGTCGCCGTTGCCGAGCACGTCGATCGGACCTGTCACGGGGTACGCGGCGACGGGCGTGCCGCAGGCGAGCGCCTCGAGCAACACGAGGCCGAAGGTGTCGGTACGGCTCGGGAAGACGAGAACATCGGCGGCTGCATAGACCTTCGCGAGCTCGGCTTGCGACAAGACGCCGAGGTAGTTGACTTGCGGATAGCGCGACTTCAGCTCGGCAAGCGCGGGGCCTTCGCCCGCCACCCATTTCGAACCCGGCAGATCGAGTTTCAGAAATGCTTCGACATTCTTTTCGACGGCGACGCGTCCGACATAGAGGAAGATCGGTCGTGCCGTGTTGAGCACCTTCGACTCCATCGGATGAAAGATGTCGAGATCTACGCCGCGCGTCCAGAGCACGACGTTCGTGAAACCGTGCTTCTCGAGATCGGCCTTCACGACCGGGGTCGGCGCCATCACCGCGAGGGACGGTCCGTGGAACCAGCGCAGGAAGCGATAGGTCGCGCTCGTGGGGATGCGAAAACGGGCTTCGACGTATTCGGGAAAGCGCGTGTGATAGGCCGTCGTGAAGGGGATGCCGTGCTTGAGCGCATAGGCCCGTGCGGCCAGACCGAGCGGACCTTCGGTCGCGATGTGCAGCGCATCCGGGCCGAAGGCATTGATGCGCGCGTGGACGCCGCGGCGCGCGAACAGCGACAGGCGGATCTCGGGGTAGGTGGGGCACGGCACCGTACGGAATTCGAGCGGCGTGACGAGCTCGACGCGGTGGCCAAGGGCTGTGAGCTCGCGCGTCGTGTTCTTGAGCGTGCGCACGACGCCATTGACCTGCGGCTTCCACGCATCGGTGACGATCATGATCTTCATGCGAATTCCATCCGGTGAGAGAAGCGGTTTCAGGCCGTGACGCGGGCTTTGCGCGGGGTCTCGTCGGGGGAGCGCATGACGGTCCAGTAGACGATCTTCAGTTCTCCCTCGAGCGTTTCGACGAGTGCGGACAGGCTTTCGACCCAGTCGCCGTCGTTGCAATAGACGAGACCGTCGATCTCGCGGATTTCGGCTTTATGGATATGGCCGCAGACCACGCCGTCGCAGCCGCGCCGGCGCGCTTCGTCGATCATCACGTGCTCGAACGAAGAGATGAAATTCACGGCGTTCTTGACCTGGTGCTTCAGGTACTGCGAGAGAGACCAGTACTGGAAACCGAAGCGGCTGCGGATGCGATTGAACCAGCGGTTGAGCACGAGAATCGCCGTGTAGGCGGTGTCGCCGAGATAGGCGAGCCACTTCGCATGCTGAATCACGCCGTCGAACAGGTCGCCGTGGACGATCCAGAGCCGCTTGCCCGACAGCGTGGTGTGAAACGCCTCGCCGCGCACGTGGATATCGCCGAACGCGAGGTCGCAGAACTGTCGTGCACCCTCGTCGTGATTGCCGGGGATGTAGATGACTTGCGTGCCCTTGCGTGCCTTGCGCAGAATCTTCTGCACGACGTCGTTGTGCGCCTGCGGCCAGTACCAGCCCTTTTTCAGCTGCCAGCCGTCGATGATGTCGCCGACGAGAAACAGGTACTCGGAGTCGTTATGCCGGAGGAAATCGAGCAGGTAAGGGGCTTGGCAGCCGCTCGAACCCAGATGGATATCGGAGAGCCAGATCGTGCGGTAGCGATGCGTCTCGTCGCCGGCGTTTTCTTCGTGAGGGGAATGCGCGCCCGGCGTGCGCGACGGCTCGTGGACTGCGGTTGCGCCGCCGCCGGCACTGCCTGGATGAAATGGCACCGCGTCGACGCTTGCGCCGAGTTGCCGGAGGAGCGAAGTCGCGGACGTTTTGCGGTCCATGGCTTCTCGCGTCGAGTTGGACATGTGTGCATTGCGCCATGTCCGCGTGACTGCAACATGACAGTCACGAGAAGTTCTTATTACTGCGGGACGCGCCCCGCGTGATGCGGCGTATCAGCCGTGCTCGGGTACGGCCTCGGTGCCCGCGTTCGGCGGCCGGGCAATCGGCACGGTGACGATCTGCGTACCGGCGAGACGGTCGTGCGGGAAACGTCCGTTGCGATCGAGCCGCGCTGCGCCGGCCCACAGCGCGAACCAAAGGCCGGTCGCGCCGAGCGTGGCAGGCAGCGGGAGGCCCGTGAGCGAGTGGAGCGCGAGCGGCGGGAGGAACCAGAGCCACGCGAACAGGTAGCGCGCAACGGCACGCGGTACGGACAGCGTGCTGCCGCGCATGTCGACGACGCGCAGCCGCCAGGTTTTCATCGGCAGCGTCTGGCCGCCGTGCGTCCAGCACCAGACGAAGTACGCGCCGACGACGAATGCGATCCAGGCTGTCAACCACTGGTGGTGGGCGAGCCCGTTGCGCTGCTGCGTGAGCGTGGCGAACAGGTAGCCGGCCACGAAGACGATGCCGAACAGCAGAATGGTTTCGTAGACGAGCGCCGCGAGGCGGCGTCGAATGCTCGGTGTCGTGGGTGCCGCAGCGGTCGGGGGCGCCGCTGCGCCGGTCGGGGTCGTGGGCATCGGCGCTCAGGTCGCGAGGCGGTGGAAGGCGGGCAGACCGGGGCGGGTCGCGACGGTCATGCGCCGTGGAAAATCGACGGCTGGTCGGACGGCGACATCGGCGTCGGCGGCACGGGCACGGAACTGCCGGGTACCGAGCTGGCCGGCAGCGGCAGCGCCGATTCCGAGGCGCCGGCGGCACTGGCCGCAGCCGGGCCGGCCGCGATCGCGCCGCTCGTCGCATTGGGGGCGATAACGGGGCGATGCAGCCCGCGAATCTCGCTTTTCGCGCCGGAAGGCGGCGCACTGACGATCGTGGGGCGGCGCCGTTTTTCGGCCGCGGCAAGCCGGGCCTTCTGCTCGGGCGAAAGCTGTTGATAGGCTTGCCAGGCGTTGCGGCGTGCCTGCGGCGGCAGCGCCTTCGAGACCTGGTAGTTTTCGCGCGCGACGCGACGCTCTTCGGGCGTCATACGAATCCACTCGGCCATTCGGTCGTGCAAGCGCTTTTGCGCATCGGGCGACATTTTCGCGAAGCGCGCAGCGATCTTGATCCACTTGCGCTTGCGCTCGTCACTGAACTTGTCCCATTCGCCCGCGAACGGTGCGAGGGCCAGATGCTGCTCCTCGGTGAGGTGCGACCATGAGAGCGGATTGTTGTCGACGAGCGGCGGGAATTCGACGGCGAGCGTGGGCGCAGCGACGGACACCGCCTGCCGCGCGCCTGCGGCCGGCATGACCGGCGCAAAGAAGCGTGGGTAGGTGGCGGCGAACGCGACCGCGGCCGCGATGGCACACCCGAAGACTACGGCCAAGCCGCGCTTATAGCTCACCCCGATTTGCTCCCGGACCCGTCAGCGCGCACGTGAGAGATACGCGTTGAACCCGTGGTCGAGGTACGCGTTCAGGGGCAGCTCGTCGCTGAGCATGGCCGCATCGATATCTGCCAGCTCGCTTGCGCGCTGCATGTTTTCCCAATAGGCGGCGACGGCAACGCCTGCCACCAGGGCGAGAATCGGCCAGACGCGTGCGACGCGCTTCCAGGGCGACAGACGCGTCGCGGGCAGCTCGATGCGCGGGGCGCCCATGCCGACGCCTGCCGGCGCCAGCACAGGCGCGAACACCCGGGCCTCGACGGTTGCAGGCTTTTTGCGGGCAAGCGCGAGCCGCCGCGCCGCGGCGAGTCTCTCACTCGTGCTGGCAGGCAGACGCGCCACATTTTCGTCGAGCGCGCGCGCGATGCTGCGCGCGAACTCGGTTTCTTTTGTATCGGGAGCGGAGCTCATAGCGTGATTCCTTTGGCCTTGAGCGCGACCGCCAGCGTATGTGTGGCTCGGGAACAGTGTGTTTTGACGCTGCCCTCGGAGCAGCCCATCGCGGCGGCGGTCTCGGCGACATCCATATCTTCCCAGTAACGCATGAGAAACGCCTCCCGTTGACGCGCCGGCAATTTTTGGATTTCTTCGTCGATCAGCGCCAGGACCTGGTCGCGCTCGAGCCGCTCCTCGGTGCTTTCGCCGCCGGGTGCATCGTCGCGCGCCTCGATCGTCTCCAGGGGATCGAACTCGTCGTCGTCGGCCGAGCCGAGCGACGAAAACAAGCTGACCCAAGTATTCCGCACTTTCTGACGACGAAAGAAATCGTGCGTCACATTCTGGAGAATACGCTGAAAGAGCAGCGGAAGCTCGGCGGCAGGCCGGTCGCCGTATTTCTCGGCGAGCTTGATCATCGCGTCCTGGACGACGTCGAGCGCGGCATCGTCGTCACGCACGGCGTAGACGGTCTGCTTGAACGCGCGTCTTTCGACGCCCGCCAGAAAATCGGCGAGTTCCTTGTCTGATGCCATCCGGGGGAGTCGGCGGGCGACGTGTCGCACACCGAAATCGATTGAAAAATTGTCGTAAAACCCGCGGATGCTAGCAAACTTTCGAGATACTGGGGATGGGTGCGGCCGTTGCGTCTGTAACAGACGTGTTTTTTGGCGCAGTCCGCCGGGTTCCGGCCACCGGTTCTGGTACGATCCGCACCTATTTTGGTGTGCGATGCCAGTTGGCCGCCCGACGGCCCGTGTGGCGTGGTTGCGCCGGTGCGCGCATTTTTTGCTTGACCGCGCTGGCTGCAACGGCTAACGTTTCCGGTTCGCAACATAAGTGATTGTCTCTTTTGAGGCGAGCCCAAGAAGCTTGCCTGTCAAACTGGACGCGCCGCTTGAACCCGAGTCACGAGCCCGGCAGAGAGCACCCGATCAATTTTTTGCCGAAAATTTGAAAGGTGAACGATGAATATGCCCAGCGCGGAATTCTCCACGTCGGATACCACTCCTGGCCACGAAGCTGATTCGATCGGCGCGACCGTGCTCATGCGCGCGCTTGCCGACGAAGGCGTCGAGGTGCTCTGGGGCTATCCCGGCGGCGCAGTGCTCTACATCTACGACGAACTCTACAAGCAGGACAAGGTCCAGCACGTGCTCGTGCGCCATGAGCAGGCCGCGGTTCATGCCGCCGACGCCTACTCGCGCTCGACGGGCAACGTGGGCGTGTGTCTCGTGACGTCGGGCCCCGGTGTGACGAATGCCGTGACCGGCATTGCTACCGCCTATATGGACTCGATCCCGCTCGTGATCATCAGCGGACAGGTGCCGACGGCCGCCATCGGCCAGGACGCATTCCAGGAATGCGATACGGTCGGCATCACGCGCCCTTGCGTCAAGCACAACTTCCTCGTGAAAGACGTGCACGAGCTGGCGGCCACGGTCAAAAAGGCGTTTTACATTGCGCGTACCGGCCGTCCCGGCCCCGTGTTGATCGACATTCCGAAAGACATTTCGAAGACGCCCTGCCAATACGAGCCCGTCAAGTCGGTCTCGCTGCGCTCGTACAACCCGGTCACGAAGGGCCATTCGGGGCAGATCCGCAAGGCGGTGTCGCTGCTCTTGTCCGCCAAGCGTCCGTATATCTATACGGGCGGCGGCATCATCCTGGCCGACGCGGCCCGTGAACTGAATCAATTCGCCGATCTGCTCGGCTACCCGGTCACGAACACGCTGATGGGCCTTGGCGGCTACCGCGCGAGCGACAAGAAGTTCCTCGGCATGCTCGGCATGCACGGCACGTACGAAGCCAACATGGCGATGCAGAACTGCGACGTGCTCATCGCGATCGGCGCGCGTTTCGACGACCGCGTGATCGGCGATCCGGAGCATTTCGCCTCGCGTCCGCGCAAGATTGTCCACATCGACATCGATCCGTCGTCGATCAGCAAGCGCGTGAAGGTCGATATTCCGATCGTCGGCGACGTGAAGGAAGTGCTCAAGGAACTGATCGAACAGCTCCAGCACGCCGAGCACGGTCCCGACACCGAAGCGCTGGCGCAATGGTGGAAGGAGATCGAAAGCTGGCGCGAGAAGCGGTGCCTCAAGTACGACCGCGAAAGCGAGATCATCAAGCCGCAGTACGTGATCGAAAAACTCTGGGAACTGACGGACGGCAATGCCTACGTTTGTTCGGACGTCGGCCAGCACCAGATGTGGGCCGCGCAGTTCTATCGTTTCGACAAGCCGCGCCGCTGGATCAACTCGGGCGGCCTCGGCACGATGGGTTTCGGCCTGCCGGCCGCGATGGGCGTGAAGATGGCGCACCCGGATTCGGACGTCGTCTGCGTGACGGGCGAAGGCTCGATCCAGATGTGTATCCAGGAGCTGTCGACCTGCAAGCAGTACGACACGCCGATCAAGATCATCTCGCTGAATAACCGCTACCTCGGCATGGTTCGCCAATGGCAGCAGATCGAATACAGCAAGCGCTATTCGCATTCGTATATGGATGCGCTGCCCGATTTCGTGAAGCTCGCCGAAGCGTATGGCCATGTCGGCATTCGCGTCGAAAAGACGGCGGATGTGGAACCCGCTTTGAAGGAGGCGCTGCGTCTCAAGGATCGCACCGTGTTTCTAGATTTCCAGACCGATCCGACAGAAAACGTCTGGCCGATGGTTCAAGCCGGGAAAGGCATCTCGGAGATGCTGCTCGGCGCCGAGGACCTCTAACGATGGCTCGCGCCGCGCGCGGCTCGCGTTCATCCGCACGCCTTCACGAAAGGCGGGAAGCGGGGGCGCGAAAGCGGCGGCACGGCTTCGCATCGACATCTGGATAAAACGGGAAACACGACAATGAGACACATCATCTCCGTCCTGCTGGAAAACGAACCGGGTGCGCTTTCGCGCGTCGTCGGTCTTTTTTCGGCTCGCGGCTACAACATCGAAACCTTGACGGTGGCGCCGACCGAGGATCGCTCGCTCTCGCGCCTGACCATCGTCTCCATTGGCTCGGACGACGTGATCGAACAGATCACGAAGCACTTGAACCGCCTGATCGAGGTGGTGAAGGTGGTCGACTTGACCGAAGGCGCCCACATCGAGCGCGAGCTGATGCTGATCAAGGTACGGGCGGTCGGTAAGGAACGCGAAGAAATGAAGCGGATGGCGGACATTTTCCGCGGCCGCATCATCGACGTGACCGAAAAGACTTACACGATCGAGCTGACGGGGGCGAGCGACAAGCTCGACGCCTTCATCGAAGCGCTCGATTCCGCCGTGATTCTCGAGACTGTCCGCACGGGCGGCTCGGGGATCGGGCGCGGCGAGCGCATCCTCAAGGTGTAACGCCGATTCGATCGACGCCATGACGCCAAGCGCATGGTTTTTCAAGCAATTCAACGATTACGCGAAGGAACAGACATGAAAGTTTTCTACGACAAGGACGCCGACCTCTCCCTCATCAAGGGCAAGCAAGTCACGATCATCGGCTACGGCTCGCAAGGCCATGCACACGCGCTGAACCTCAAGGACAGCGGCGTGAACGTGACGGTGGGCCTGCGCCGCGAAGGCGCATCGTGGAAGAAGGCCGAAGGTGCCGGTCTCGCCGTGAAGGAAGTGGCGGAAGCCGTGAAGGGCGCCGACGTCGTCATGATGCTGCTGCCCGACGAGCAGATCGCGCAGGTGTACAAGAACGAAGTGCACGCGAACATCAAGCAAGGCGCGGCCCTCGCATTCGCGCACGGTTTCAACGTGCACTACGGCCAAGTGATTCCGCGTGCCGACCTCGACGTGATCATGATCGCGCCGAAGGCGCCGGGCCATACGGTGCGCGGTACGTATTCGCAAGGCGGCGGCGTGCCGCACCTGATCGCCGTGGCGCAGGACAAGTCGGGCGCGGCGCGCGACATCGCGCTGTCGTACGCAGCGGCTAACGGCGGCGGCCGTGCCGGCATCATCGAGACGAACTTCCGCGAAGAGACGGAAACGGACCTGTTCGGCGAGCAAGCCGTGCTGTGCGGCGGTACGGTCGAGCTGATCAAGGCCGGTTTCGAGACGCTGGTCGAAGCCGGTTATGCGCCGGAAATGGCCTACTTCGAGTGCCTGCACGAGCTGAAGCTGATCGTCGACCTGATCTATGAAGGCGGCATCGCGAACATGAACTACTCGATCTCGAACAACGCCGAGTACGGCGAGTACGTGACGGGTCCGCGCGTCGTCACCGAAGAAACGAAGAAGGTGATGAAGGACGTCCTGAAAGACATCCAGACGGGCGAGTACGCGAAGAGCTTCATCCTCGAAAACCGCGCGGGCGCGCCGACGCTGCAATCGCGCCGCCGCCTCACGGCCGAACACCAGATCGAGCAGGTCGGTGCGAAGCTGCGCGCGATGATGCCGTGGATCGCGAAGAACAAGCTCGTCGACCAGTCGAAGAACTAAGCAGGCGCTGGTAAAAGCGCAAGCCATCAAACCGGCGCACCGCCGCCGGTCTGCCGACCAAAAGCCTACCCCCGCTTCGCGTGGGTAGGCTTTTGCTATCCTACTGGTTTTACAAAAACACTCCAAACCCTCATGAATTACCCTCATCCGATCATCGCGCGCGAAGGCTGGCCGTTCATCGCGATCGCCGTCGTCGTGGCGCTGTTGATCCACGCGGTCGCAGGCCTCGGTCTCGCTTGGCCGTTCTGGCTGATCGTCGTCTTCGTCGTCCAGTTCTTCCGCGACCCGCCGCGCGCCATTCCGACGCAAGCGAACGCTGTGCTCTGCCCGGCCGACGGCCGTATCGTCGCCGTCGAAACAGCGCACGATCCGTATGCCGACCGCGAAGCACTGAAGATCAGCGTGTTCATGAACGTCTTCAACGTTCATTCACAGCGCTCGCCTGTCGACGGCGCAATCCGCAAGGTCGAATATTTCCCCGGTGCCTACCTCAATGCCGCCGTCGACAAGGCGTCGACCGAAAACGAACGCAATGCGGTCGTGATCGAGACGGCTCAAGGGGCCACGGTCACCGCGGTGCAGATCGCGGGACTGATCGCGCGGCGCATTCTCTGCTACGTACGTGCAGGCGAACCGCTCGCGCGAGGCCAGCGCTACGGCTTCATCCGCTTCGGCTCGCGCGTCGATGTCTACCTGCCGCTCGGCAGCCGTGCGAAGGTGTCGATCGGCGAAAAGGTATTCGCCTCGTCGACGATTCTCGCCGAGCTCTGACCCGTCGCGGAGAACGAGAATGGCCGCTTTCAAACCGCGCCGCCCGCGCTCGGGCGCGAACACGCCGCTGCCGCGGCCGTTCAGGCGCAATCCGTTTCGTCGGAACACCGGGCTCGCAGCCGATTCGGCGCCGGCCGAATCGCGCCGCGCCGCGCGCCAGCAGTTCTTGCGCACGCGCGGCATCTATCTGCTGCCGAATGCGTTCACGACCGCTGCGCTCTTTTGCGGCTTCTTCGCCGTCGTGCAGGCGATGAACGTGCGCTTCGAGATCGCGGCGATCGCGATCTTCGTGGCTATGGTGCTCGACGGGATGGACGGTCGCGTCGCCCGTATGACACACACGCAGAGCGCGTTCGGCGAGCAGTTCGACAGCCTGTCCGACATGGTTTCGTTCGGCGTCGCGCCGGCACTCGTCATGTACGAATGGGTGCTGAAGGACCTCGGGCGCTGGGGCTGGCTCGCGGCTTTTGTCTACTGCTCGGGTGCCGCGCTGCGCCTTGCGCGCTTCAATACGAACATCGGCGTCGTCGACAAACGCTACTTCCAGGGGCTGCCGAGCCCGGCTGCGGCAGCACTGATCGCGGGTTTCGTCTGGCTGGCGACCGATAATCGGGTGCCGCTGAGCCTGAACTGGTTGCCCTGGGTGGCGTTCGTGCTGACGGTCTACGCGGGCGTGACGATGGTCTCCAACGCGCCGTTTTACAGCGGCAAGGCACTGGACGTGCGGCACCGGGTGCCGTTCGCCGCGATCCTGCTTGTCGTCGTGGCTTTCGTGCTCGTGTCGTCGGACCCGCCGCTGATGTTGTTCTGCCTGTTCGTGCTCTATGGGATGTCGGGCTACGCGTGGTGGGGCTATCTGGCCGTGCGCGGCCGCGGCAACCCGGCGCGCTCCGTGCCCCACGAGCACTGAGCGGTCTCCTTCGCCTGGTCTGACGCGTTTTTTCGGCCTCGGCATGGTGCGACGCCGTGCCGGCAATGGCCGGATGCAATCGGACCCCGCCCCCCGATTGCGCGTTTCTTCGAATGCCGCTATAGTCGGCAGCATGTCGATCCACACGATCCCCCTCCTATCCCCTCTAGCCGGTGCGCCGCTACGCGCACTAGCTTCGGCGCGCCTGCGCTGATCGTTCCCGCCCTCCGTTTGCCCGTTCGTTTCGACGTTGCGCCAACGGTTGCGCGACCATCCGAAATCCGTTTACCGAACCGAACGTAAATCCGTCCCCGAGGAGACAGAAATGGCAGACAAACTCATCATTTTCGATACGACGTTGCGCGATGGCGAGCAATCGCCCGGTGCGTCGATGACGAAAGAAGAAAAGATCCGCATCGCGAAGCAACTCGAGCGGATGAAGGTCGACGTGATCGAGGCGGGCTTCGCCGCCAGCTCGAACGGCGACTTCGACGCCATCAATACGATCGCCGGGCTCATCAAGGACAGCACGATCTGTTCGCTTGCCCGCGCGAACGACAAGGACATCCAGCGCGCAGCCGACGCACTCGCTCCGGCCGATCACTTCCGGATCCATACGTTCATCGCCACGTCGCCGTTGCACATGGAGAAGAAGCTGCGCATGTCGCCCGAGCAAGTGCTCGAGCAGGCCCGGCTCGCCGTGCGCTTCGCGCGCAAGTTTACGAACGACGTCGAATTCTCGCCCGAGGACGGCAGCCGTTCGGACATGGACTTTCTTTGCCGTGTGCTCGAAGCCGTCATTGCCGC
>CBJMQH010000117.1:0-12072 GCA_966431825.1 uncultured Trinickia sp. | reverse complement strand
GTGCGATCACGGCCGAAGCGCTCGAGGATCATTTCGGCGCACCGTCCACGCTCTAGGCCGAGTTGCTTGCCGCGTTCGCGGCGGGTCGCGATCGCATTCTCGCCATGTGTACGCGCGTCTTGCAGGAGAACGGCGGAGCGGCAGCGATTCTGCGCAGCGGATTGTTCCGCATGGCGCAACCGTAGGGCCGGGTTTTGACGGGTGCCCGATGCCTTCAGGAGCAGCAGGTGCCGAACCGGCACCTGCCGGTTGCCGCGCGTGCTGCGGCCTGGGTAGGGGACTTCAAGCCAGGAGGTTGTTATGTCGTTGATCGTCGCAGGCCGCTTTACCACGTTCGCTGACGCCGAGGCGGCGGCGGGCCGGTTATTCGAGAACGGCTTCGTCGAGGAAGACGTCACGCTTTTCTTCGTCAATCCGCGTGGGCAGCATGCGCGGTTTCCGATCGGCGGGGACCGGTACGCGGACCCGCAGGCTTCGCGCGCATCGGTGGGCGCCGGTAAGGGCGGGGCGCTCGGCGCCGTGGTGGGCGCGGCCGTCGGTGTGGCGCTTTTTGTGGCGTTGAGTGCGCCGTTTTTCGTGCTGATCATTGCTGCCGGCGTGGGCGCCTATGTCGGTTCGCTGGCCGGCGCCATGTCGCATACGCGCGGCGGCGGCAAAATCCCGGAGGCTGCCGTGCCTCACGAAGCACGCGACTCGGGCGTGCTGGTGGCCGTGCATGTGAGCCCCGACAATCAGATGGAAGCCGCGCGCATTCTTCGCGAGGCGGGCAGCCTCGAAGTGGAACGCGCACACGGCCGGTGGCAGCACGGGCGGTGGGCCGACTTCGATCCGACGAAGGACGTCGAGCCGATCGTCCAGGGCCAGCCGGCGACGGTGCGGGATACCGCAACGATGCGGCGCGAGCAGCATGCGCCTCGTTGACGGCCGCATGCGGACTATCCTTGAGGGTATCAACGGACCCTGATTCCCCCGTCGCGGTGCGGGAAAACGGCGGCGGGGCGGTTCAATCGCCCGCCGTAGCGTGACGGTTGCAGCGGCGCGAAGGGGCACGATGCCGCCGGCGTGTGTCCGGCGGGCGTGCTGCTTCACGTGCAGGCGCGCACGCTAATGGCGGCATATGAAGCGAAGGAGTCGCCATGCCACGCGCAATTTGGAAAGGCGCGATCAGTTTCGGTCTCGTCAATGTCCCCGTGCAATTGCAGACGGCGACAAGGCCCGAGCGCACGAGTTTCAATCTGCTGGACAAGGAGACGGTCGACCCGGTCGGCTACAAGCAGATCAATAAGCGAACCGGAAAAGAGGTCAAGCGCGAACAGATCGTGCGCGGCTACGAGTACGAGAAAGGAAATTACGTCATCCTGACTGACGAGGAAATTCGCGCGGCCAGCCCGGAATCGACGCAAACCGTCGATATTCTGTCGTTCGTCGAGGCCTACACCGTTTCATTTCTATACCTCGACACCCCCTACTATCTCGTGCCCGAACGGCAGGGCAAGAAGGCTTACGCGTTGCTGCGCGAAGCGCTCACGAAGACGGGCAAGATCGGTATCGCCAGTGTCGTACTCCATAACAAGCAGCACCTTGCCGCGCTGATTCCGGCCGGTCCCGTACTCGCACTGAACACGCTGCGCTGGGGGGGCGAGGTGTTGCCGCTCGAAGAAGCGTCGGTGCCGCCGACCGACCTCAAGAAAGCCGGCGTTTCGCCACGCGAGGTCGACATGGCGGTCAAGCTCATCGAGGACATGACCGAGGCATGGGAGCCGGCGAATTATCACGACACGTTCCGCGACGAGATTCTGGCGCTCGTCGACAAGAAAGTGCGCGAGGGCAAGACGCACGAGATCAGCGAGGCTGGGCGTGCTCCTGCAAAAACGCGTGCGACGGCCGACGTGGTCGATTTGTCCGAACTTCTGAAACGCAGTCTGGGGCGGGGCAAGGGGCGGCATGCCGCGTGAGCGGCGTGCATGCGGCGCGCGGTGCCGGCTTGCCTTGCGCGCAGTGCGCACTCGAACGGAAAGGGGGATCTGTTGCTATGGCAGGAGCACTCGACACCTACCGGAAAATGCGGCGCTTCGACAACACGCCGGAGCCTGCCGGGGCCGGTCGGACGCGGGCGAAGGCGGGCGTGCACGCGCAGACCGAACGGACGCTGTCCTTCGTGATTCAGGAGCACCACGCCCGGCGGCTGCACTACGACTTTCGGCTCGAACTCGACGGGACGCTTCATTCCTGGGCCGTGCCGAAGGGGCCGAGCCTCGATCCGTCGGTCAAGCGGCTGGCGGTGCACGTCGAGGATCATCCGCTCGAATACGGGTCTTTCGAAGGCGAGATCCCCGAGGGCAACTACGGTGCGGGCACGGTAATCGTTTGGGACCGCGGTACGTGGGAACCTGCGGGCGGCCAGAAGGAGGCACGGCGCGCTTACGAAGCCGGCAAGCTGAAGTTCACGCTCAATGGCGAGAAGCTGCACGGCGCGTGGGCGCTCGTGCGCAGCGGCATGCGCGGCAGCGGTGACAAGGAGCAATGGCTGCTCATCAAGGAGCGGGACGACGAGGCGCGCAGCGAGGCCGATTACGACGTGCTCGCGCAGCGGCCCGGGAGCGTGTTGGCCGCCGACGGGAGCGAGCGCCCCGCCCCTGCATCGCGAGCCAGAGGGAGCGATGCGAAGCGACCCGACATCGTGGCGACGCGCAGCGGCGACTCGTTGCGCGAGCTCGCCGAAAAGCCGGCGATCGAAGGGGCCGTGAAGGCTGCGATACCGGACAGCCTGAAGCCGCAGCTTGCGACGCTCGTCGATACGGCACCCTCGGGGAGCGAGTGGTCCTATGAAATCAAGTTCGACGGTTACCGTGTGCTGACGCGGATCGATCACGACGATGCGAAGCCGGTGCGCATTTTCACGCGCAGCGGATTGGACTGGACCGCGAAGTTCGGCAAGCAGCGCGAGGTGCTGGCGCGGTTCGGTGTGCGAAGTGCATGGATCGACGGCGAGGCGGTGGTGCTCGACGAGCACGGGGTGCCGAGCTTTCAGGCGCTGCAGAACGCATTCGATGCGCGCAAGCCCCAGGACATCGTTTTCTTCGTCTTCGATCTTCCCTATCTGAACGGGTATGACCTGCGCCGCGTCCCACTCGTGCAGCGGCGCGCGTTGCTGCGCGCGCTGATGGACGAGATCGACGAGCCGAGTTTGCGTTTTTCCGACGATTTCGCGCTCGCCCCCGACCAGTTGCTGCACAGCGCTTGCGAGATGGCCCTGGAAGGGATTGTGGGCAAGCGCAGCGACAGCCACTACGTGTCGGCGCGCAGTGGGGCATGGATCAAGCTGCGCTGCAGGCGCCGTCAGGAGTTCGTTATCGGTGGCTACAGCGAGCCGTCGGGCAGTCGCAGTGGCTTCGGAGCGTTGCTGCTTGGCGTCTATGATGGTCATGGGGCGCTGCGTTATGCGGGCCGTGTCGGTACGGGTTTCGACGCGAAGACACTGCGGGCGATCAAGGCGGAGCTCGACGCGCGCGAAACACGGACGATGCCGTTCGCGCAGGCGCCGAGCGAGCGAAGCCGGACGCGGGTGCACTGGGTCGAGCCGGAACTCGTGGCCGAATGCAATTTCTCCGAGTGGACGAGCGAGGGTGTAGTGAGGCAGGCATCATTCATCAGCCTGCGTCGCGACAAACCCGCGACCGACATTCGGCACGAGGCACCGGCGCAGGGCGCGCAAAGCGAAGCGGAGGCGACCGGTTCGAAGAGGGGAAGCGCGTCCCGCGCGGCAAAGGCTGACCCGTCGGCCGATGATGGGCACAAGCCGGTGCGTCATCGCGGCAAGGCTGCGGAAACCCGGGCCGAGACATCACACAAGCGCAAGGGCAAGCGTGCCGAAACGGATGAAGTGGCGGGCGTGCGCATTTCGCATCCCGAACGAATCATCGATGCCTCGACCGGGCTCCGTAAGCTCGAACTCGTTCAGTACTTCGAACAGGTGGCCGACTGGATGCTGCCGCACTTGAAAGGGCGTCCACTCGCGCTGGTACGCGCACCTGACGGGATCGAGGGCGAGCTGTTTTTTCAGAAGCACAGCTCGCGGTTGGCGATACCGCATATCACGCAGCATGAGGGCGTGGATCCCGGGCACCCGCCGTTGCTGTCCATTGATAGCGAGCAGGCGCTGATCGGGGTGGCGCAGATGGGGACTGTAGAGCTCCATACGTGGAATGCGCTTGCCGCCAACATCGAGAAGCCTGACCGAATCGTGTTCGACCTGGACCCGGATCCCAAGCTCGGATGGGACCGGATGATCGAGGCGGCGCAGCTTACGCGTGCGCTGCTGGAAGAGCTCGGGCTGAAATCGTGGTGCAAGACGAGCGGAGGCAAGGGGCTTCATGTCGTCGTGCCGATTGCACGACATGCGGGCTGGGACGAGGTAAAGGCGTTTGCGCAAGCGGCGGCGCAGCATATGGCCGAGACGCTGCCCGACCGGTTCAGCGCGAAGATGGGCGCGCAGAACCGGCGTGGTCGAATCTTTATCGACTATCTGCGCAATAACCGCGGGTCGAGTACCGTGGCGGCGTTCTCGCCACGGGCGCGGCCGGGAATGGGGGTGTCGGTCCCGCTCACGTGGGAGGAGGTCCCGCAGACGACGAGCGGCGATCAGTGGAACGTTCGCAACGTTCACGCGCGGCTCGCCGCGCTGAAGTCCGATCCCTGGGCCGATTACTTTTTGACCAAGCAGCGTATCACGCGGCAAATGCGGACTCGATTGGGAGGGCTATAGATCTGCGCCAGGCACGCGCGCATGTTGCGCATGCGCACTACCCGGCCCATTCCGTTTGCGTTCGCGCCCAAATCGCGGCCTCGACTGCAAGTCGCGCAATCTCCCCGTTGCCGAGTATCGGCCAGCGCCTCGCACATCCCGCAATCTCGTTCTCGTCCTGGGTCTCGATGGCTTCGGCACATTGGAGCAAAGTGCCCAAGTCCCCCTGATGCGAGTGGATTGCGCGCCATATGGCGGAGGACAACCCCAGCTCGTGCTCCAGTGACTCCCTGGTCATTTGGAGCGCCACGTGGGCCAAAGAGAGAATGCCGACGAGGTACGCCTGCGACGGCAGCGCCGAATGAACAAGTCTGCTGTTCGACAGGCGGCGTGCGGCGAGTTCCATAAATCTCGCGCGCGCGCCGACCAATTGGACAAGCGGATTGATCGTCGGCGGAACCTGGCTGCCGAGCGCGAACAGCATCAACTGGATCCACCGCATCATGCGATCGGTGCCCACTCGTCCGATCGCTTCGCGAAGCGTATTCACGGGGCAACGGGGTCCAGTCGAGGCAGCGTTGGCCAGCCGCAGCAACTGAACGACAACGGTGGGGGTTGCCTTCAAGGCTTCCTCCAGGTCGCTCAGTCGGGGCTCGTCGGCCAGCAGGCTCAGAAGCCGCAAGAGGGGCCCGCCGGCGCCGCGTGGCTTGCGCGTGTGCAAGGTCTCGGGCCTCGCAAAGAAGTAGCCCTGAAACAAGGTGCACCCCAACGCTCTCGCGTGCCGAAAACTCTCATGTGTCTCGACTTTCTCTGCCAGCGCGATGATGCCCCTGCTGCGGTAGCGTTCGACGGTTTCGGCCAGTTGCGCGGCGGGCGTCGCGATCACATCGATCTTGGCGATCTCAATGTCGGCGAGCACACTGTCCGGCACCATGCGTGTCGGCGACACATCGTCCAGTGCGATTCGGTAACCCGCACCGCGCAAGGCACGACACCGATCGATGACCGCTTCGTCGAAGCATACGTCTTCGAGAATCTCGAGCACGAAGCGTTCGGGCGGCAATACCTCAAGCGCCGCGTTCATCAGAAAGTTGACGCCCACATTGAGGTAGCCGGGGTAGTTCTTCAGCAGGTCGCCGGTGCCGAAAGCGCCAATCGCGTTCTCCACAACCTGGGCAGTAGCGAGGTCGCCGTCGAAGATGCATGCGCTGTTCGTTCGATCGGACCGGAATAGCAGTTCGTAGCCGGCCAAGGCACCCTCTGCGTCGACGATCGGCTGCCTCCCCAGATAGACGTCGGCGTGAAACGCCTCATGGAGAGGTTCGCACGTGGCAGGACCGGGACGCTTCGTATTGTTCGCCGGGCCGAACCCGATGCCTGGCTTGTCTCCGATTCTAAGGTGCTTCATTCAAATTACTCCGTTGCCACGATGTCCGACGACGCCCCGAGACCGGTCTGCGGGGCGCCGCAAGGGATGTGGCACGCGTGTTCGCGTAAAGAACGCGATAAGGAAACGCATCGAGCGCGAACGATTCGAGGCGCGCACTGCTCGGCCTCAGCATGCCTACCGTTCGCTGACGACGTACTGATGAAGTGGCGCTGACCACTGTTTCGGTGTTAACGGGCGCTGGCGCCAAGGTTGAAGGTCGATTGAAACGGCAAACGTTGTCGCTCGGGATTACGCCAAGGCGGAACGGTCCGGTTGACATGGATCAATACGCAATTCGGCAAGCCATATTGCCCAAAAAATTTGCAATCTAAGATCTAATGGTTTGCAGCGAACGTTTAAATCGTTTTTGGTGGTTTCAATTGGGTACTCATTAAAGGGTCAATTTAAATTAGTCGATCCGGATCTGCATTCGGCGTTTTTGCGCGTTTAACCTGGTTCGCGAGAAATAAGCATGGAAGCGATCAAATTGTGAGTGCAGCGAGGAAAGTTTCCCTGAAAATCCGGAACGGAGAAAATATTTCCCGCGCGGGGCCAACGAAAAATAGGCCTGACGACAAGCGCCGCCGCCTATCCGCGATTGCGCCCCATCAAGAAAAGGCCGCAATGAACGTAAACGCGCTCATATCCGCCGTTCGAAATGCCGAGCGCCGGGTAGGACTCATTTCGTTCGGTTCAACTGCTCGATAAGCGAATGCCTCATACACAAGACAGATTTTTATGGCTGGCGGGTCCCATCCTCGGTTGCGTGGGCGGGCTGTCATGCCTCGCGCTCTCGTCGTTCGGTGCCGCAGGCGCCGCGGTCGGCGCGGGCCTTGCGCTTGCCGGCATCGCGGCGGGCTGGCGGCAGCGCACCGCCGATGCACGCATGTTGAGCCAGCTATTGCGGTACTTCGATAGCCAACGGACGTTCAGCGGCCATCTTGCGCCGGTCTGGGCCCGGCACATCGAGTCCTCGCGCACGCAGATGGAAGAAGCCATCACGGCGCTAAGCGCGCGATTCGGCGGTATCGCGTCGCGGCTCGATGCCGTGCTCGGTGCGTCCGTGGACAGCCGCGGCGCATCGGGCGGCAACGACGTCTATGCGTCAAGCGAGCTCGAGCTGCAGGCGGTCGTGCAGCGCCTTCGTGCGGCAGTGGACAGCAAGGCTGCAATGCTCGCTCAGGTGCAGGCATTGAACGGCTTCGTCGACGAGCTGCGCGATATGGTCGAGGCGATCAAACTCGTCACGCAGCAGACGAACCTGCTCGCGATCAATGCGGCGATCGAGGCGGCACACGCCGGGGAAATAGGCCGGGGGTTCGCCACGGTCGCACAAGAGGTACGCGCGCTGTCGCGCAGGTCGAGCGAAACCGGCACGCACATCGCGGCCAAGATCGAGGCGATCCGTGACGCAATCGTTTCGGCCTGTCATGCCGCGGAGCAGACGGCCGAGCACGATGCTGTCTCCATGTCGGACTCCGAACAGGCAATCGATCAGGTTCTGGTGCGGTTCCGCGAATTCACTTCGACACTCGAATCGGCCACGGAACTTCTGCGCGGCGAAAGCCGCAGCATCAAAGGCGAAGTCTACGAGGCGCTGGTTCAGCTTCAGTTTCAGGACCGCGTAAGTCAGATCATGCAGCACGTGAAGGCGAACATCGAGCGTCTTCCGGCCGTCGTCGATCAACACTGCGCTCGATTCGGCGCCGGCGCTCAGATGCCGATGCTCGATGCGGGCGAACTGCTTGGCGAGCTCGAACAAACCTATGCAATGGCGGAAGAGCGCGCATTGCATCGAGGCGACGCGCACGCTCAAAAGCAAGAGCCCGAGTCCAACACCGATATCACTTTCTTTTGAGGACCACCATGGCCAAGACCATCATGATCGTCGACGACTCCGCGTCGGTACGGCAAGTCGTCGGGATCGCACTGCGGGGAGCCGGCTACGAAGTCATCGAAGGCTGCGACGGCAAGGATGCGCTGTCGAAGTTGCAAGGGCAAAAAGTCCATCTGATGATCAGCGATCTGAACATGCCCAACATGGACGGCATCGCGTTCATCAAGGCGGTCAAGCAAATGCCGGCCTACAAGTTCACGCCGATCGTCATGCTGACGACGGAAAGCCAGGATGCCAAGAAGCGCGAAGGTCAACTGGCCGGCGCCAAGGCATGGGTGGTGAAGCCTTTTCAGCCGCCGCAGCTGCTCGCCGCGGTCGAAAAGCTGGTGCTACCTTGAAGCGCGCAGTGACGGAGTGCCGGCCATGAATGCCCCTCTCATCGTCCCGATCGAGACGCCCATGACGATCTATCACGCCGCGCAGCTCAAGGAGGTCCTGCTCGATGCGATCGAGCGTGCCGCGTGCGTGCGCTTCGATTTGTCGGCCGTCCCCGAGATCGACTGCGCGGGTCTGCAACTGATCGTCGCTGCGCGACGCAGCGCAGCCGATCGTCAGCAATCCTGCGAATTCGTTGCCGCGAGCGAACACGTCCAGGCAACGTTGACGCTGCTCGGGCAAGCCCACTCGATCACCGCGGTGCCAACCGATGCGCCAGCGCCCGAACAGATCATTGGCGAAATCGACCCGGTACGTGCGGAGGCGCTTTCATGAATCTTGACGACGCACTGCAGACGTTCATCGCCGAAAGCCGAGAGTTGCTCTCTATGATGGAGAGCGGCCTGCTCAGCATGCGCGACAGCGCCGATCCGAGCGACGAGATCAACGCTGTTTTTCGCGCGGCGCACACGATCAAGGGATCGTCTGGGCTCTTCGGGATCGATGGGATCGTGGCATTCACCCATGTCGTCGAAAGCGTTCTCGATCGCGTACGCGACAATGAAATCGGCATCGACGAATCGCTGATCTCGCTGCTGCTCGCGTGCGGCGATCATATCGGACTGCTCGTGGAACTCACGGCCCAGACCGGCAATTGCGACGATCCCGGTCTCATCGCGCAGGCTCGGCCCCTCGTCGATGCGCTTTCGCGCTATCTTGCCGGGTCCCCGCACCGCGGTTGCGAGACCGCCGATTCCGCCAGCAACGCAGCCGCGGCGGGAACGGTAGGCACGCAGCGCTGGCTCATCGCCATGCAATGCGGCGAGCCGATCCTGCGCAACGGGATGGACCCGCTTTCCATCATCCATTACCTCGCCCGGCTCGGCGAAGTCGCACGCGTTGCCACGAACGTCGACGGCGTCCCGGCGCTCGACGTGCTCGATCCGGAAGCGTGCCACCTCGCGTTCGAGATCGAATTGCTGAGCGACGCAGGCCGGCAGGCCGTGGAGGGCGCGTTCGAATTCGTACGCGAGGACAGCAAGATCGATATCGCTTCGGCGGACGAAACCGCCGAAGCGGCGCCCCCGCCATCGGAACCTGCGGTCGCGCATCACATCCGTCCGGACCAAGCGCAATCGCCTGGCGATCAGAACGCGGCACCAAGCGCCGCTGCGCCTGCGCCGGCGGGTGCACGCAGCGCCGCCGCGCCCCGCGAGAACAAGCCCGCCGATGGTCATTCGATCCGCATCGACGCGGACAAGCTCGATCATTTGATCGACCTCGTCGGTGAGCTCATCACGGCGTCCGCGAGTACCGAGCTCGCCGCGCGCCGCGCGCAGAACACGGAGTTGCGCGAATCGGCCGCGACGCTCAACGGCCTGATTCAACAGGTGAGAGACAGTGCGCTGCAACTGCGGATGGTCAAGATCGGCGCGACGTTCAATCGCTTCCGCCGCGTCGTGCACGATGTCGCGCAGGAACTCGGCAAGCGCATCGAGCTTGTCGTCGACGGCGAGGACACCGAACTCGACAAAACGGTCGTCGAGAAAATCGGCGATCCGCTGACGCACCTCGTGCGCAATTCGATGGACCACGGCATCGAGCCGGCAGAGATTCGCCGCGCGCGCGGCAAGCCCGAACAGGGTACGTTGACGCTCAATGCGTTCCACGATTCGGGCGCGATCGTCATCGAAGTCAGCGACGACGGCGGCGGCCTCGATCGCGATCGCATTCTTGCCAAGGCGATCGAACGAGACCTCGTATCGCACGACGCCAATTTGTCGGACGATGAAATCTATGCGCTGATCTTCGAACCGGGCTTTTCGACGGCCGAACGCGTGACGAATCTGTCCGGGCGTGGCGTCGGTATGGATGTCGTCAAGCGCAACATCACGGCGCTGCGCGGCACGATCGGCATCCTGAGCCGTCCGGGACTCGGCACCACGATCTCGGTGCGCCTGCCGCTCACGCTGGCGATCATCGACGGGTTCCAGGTATGCGTCGGCGATTCGATTTTCATTCTGCCGCTCGATGCCGTCGAGGAGTGCGTCGAATTCTCGTCGAGCGGCGAGCACGACTACACCGATCTGCGCGGGCAGGTGCTGCCGTTCATCCGACTGCGCGAGCGGTTCGATCTGGACGGCCCCGAAAGTACCCGTCCGAACATCGTCGTGGTCAAGCATGCCGGCCAGCGCTTCGGCCTGCTCGTCGATCGGCTTCTCGGCGAAGCCCAGACCGTGATCAAGCCGCTGTCGAAGATGTTCGGCAAAGTGCGCGGCGTGAGCGGCTCGACGATTCTGGGCAGCGGCGATGTCGCGCTGATTCTCGACATCGCCGATCTACTTGCGATGGCCGGACCTGCCGGTTCGATTTCCACCAGCCCGGCGCTGGCTGCCTGCTAGGCTCTGAGGATCTGTCCCATGACTCGTTCGAAAGACACTCAAATGCTGTCGGCCGATACGGCGCGGCACTCGTCGCAGTACCTGACGTTCCTGCTCGGCGGGGAGATGTTCGGCATCGGCATCCTCACGATCAAGGAGATCATCGAATTCGACGAGGTGACGCCTGTGCCCATGATGCCCCACGCCGTGCGCGGGGTCATCAATCTGCGCGGCGCGGTGGTACCGGTTGTCGACCTGCAGGCGCGCTTCGGTAGGCAGCCGAGGCCCGTCACGAAACGCACCTGCATCGTGATCGTCGAACTCGGCGCGAGCAGTGAGATGCCGGTGGTCGGCGTGATCGTCGACGGCGTCAGCGAGGTGCTCGACATCACGGCGGCCGACATCGAACCGGCTCCGGCTTTCGGTGCTCAATTGCGTACGGACTTCATCGCCGGCATGGCGAAGATTCGCGATCGCTTCGTCATCCTGCTTTCCGTCGAGCATGTCCTTGCCATCGACGAACTCGCCGCACTCGCCGAAGAGCGGCAGGGCGCGGCTCCCGTGCTCGCATAGCACCGTTGTATTGAACCCGCTCTTCGATTTCGCCCGTTTTCAGGAAACTCTATGAACCATAGCGACTCCCTTTTTGCGCGCAGCCTTTGGCTCTGCGCCGTCGTGAGTGCCATTGCGCTCGCCGCGATCGCCGTTCTCTGCGCGCTGCATGTCGTGCAGCCGATGGTTACGATCGCATTGTCGGCAGCTGTCGGATTTGCGAGCATCATGGTCAGTACGGTGATCGACCGCCGTGCAGTGCGCCGCGCGCGCGGCGCGCTGCAAATGGCGCGCGACCTCGCGGCCGGCAACCTCGGCACGAGGCGGGCGCAGGAGGGTGCGAAGGGCGATGCGCTCGTAAGCGCCCTCGATGAGGCCGGTGCGGCGCTGCGTGTTCTGAATGACGAATTGACGCGGACTTCGCGCAGTCATGACGCGGGCGACATCGATGTCGTCATCGACCTTGATCGGGTCAAGGGAGACTTCCGCGGCATGGCCGACGGCATCAACAAGATGGTGGCGGGCCATATTGCCGTGAAGAAGAAGGCGATGGCTTGCGTGGCGGAATTCGGGCGTGGCAATTTCGACGCGCCGCTCGAACAATTCCTGGTCAAGAAAGCGTTCATCAATGACACGATCGAGCAGGTGCGTCGCAATCTGAATTTGATCAGTGCCGAGATGAACCGGATGTCGG